>NZ_JACJSM010000029.1 GCF_014698145.1 Oscillatoria sp. FACHB-1406
GGATTCTAAAAAGGGCGAAAAACCTCGGTATCAGAGCGTGAGAAACCGAGGCCGAGCTATGTCGCACAGAGGGCTACTATTTGTCGTGCGGAATGTGGGTTTAACGTAGTGGGGAATCGAGTGAAAACTCGCTAACATGAGAAGCAGTAGAAACAAAAGTTTTAAATTTGAGAGCTAAGTTCGTGTTATGCAAAACTTACCCAATCGCCTCAATCGCTTTTTAGATAACGCCTCAGAAATGGATAATGCGTTGGAAAGTTATATTCAGTCTCTTTCTGCCGAGGCGATCGCGCAACTCTCTAAACCCAATCCAGAAGCGTTGCACGTCATGGAACGCAATATTATTAGTATGCTGGGCGGCTTACCCTCAGAACACTTTGAGGTGACGATCTCCACCAGTCGGGAAAACTTAGGTCGATTGCTCGCCTCAGCAATGATGAGCGGCTACTTTCTCAATAACGCTCAACAGCGGATGGAACTCGAAAAGTCCTTTCAGTAAGCCGAGATTCTCTTACGGCTAACGCACAATTTTAATTAGACGCGCGTAGGAACCTTATCTGCAATTGTTCCTACGCATTGTGCTATCTACCCCTAACTGGTTCAAGCCATTGCAACTTAGAATTGGGATGAGGCTGGTCAGAAAAATCGGTGAAGATTTATGGATATCTACGGCGGTCAAGATCCAAGAAATATACCTATCTACTCGGTTGGAGAGGCTGCCCGCTATCTCAAGATTCCGGACTCAACGATTCGAGCGTGGACAGCAGGTAGGCAATATCCGGTCGCCTATGGCCATAAAACATTTCGTCCCTTAATCGAAACTCAGGGCAAAAAGCCCCTGCGCTTAACTTTTATTAATTTAATTGAAATTCATGTTTTGCGAGCGATTAGGCAAGACCACCAAATTAATTTAGCTAAAGTGAGGAGCGCTTTAGACTATATAGGCAACGAGTTAAAACTTCTTCATCCCCTCGCCGAATGGAAATTTTCGACGGATGGCGTTGACCTCTTTATCGATTATTATGGCTCGCAGATTAATGCTTCGATTGGAGGACAATTAAGCTTAAAAAACCAACTTAATAACCACCTCGAACGGATTGAACCCGACGATCGCGGTTTAGCGATAAAACTTTATCCTTTCACTCGAAATCAAGAAGAAAACAATCCTCGCCTCGTGGTTATCGATCCTCGCGTTGCTTTTGGTCGAATGACAATTGCAGGAACGGGTATTCCAACCGATATTATTACCGAACGGTTTCATGCTGGCGATTCCCCAGAGCAACTCGTATACGACTATGGATGCGAGCTAGAGCAAATTCAGGAGGCAATCCGTTGTGAAACTCGTCCGATCGCTGTATGACCTAGGAGAACAGAGAGACGGTCTTTTTTATCGATCGCTGTTTGGGAAAGCATCTTACTTTCGTTGCAAGGCTTAAAACTCGTGTTGAGATCGCTCCAAGTTCTTAAAAGCATCGGAGCGAAAGTTTCCCTTCGCTCCGACACAATAAAGTTAACGTGCAGCTTAACCTAAACCCATCGCTTGAAGCGTTCGCGGGCCGGCAATTCCATCAATCCGTAAGCCGTTTTTAGATTGGAAGGATTTGACAGCTTGAGTCGTTACAAAACCATAAGTCCCATCTACGCCTGTCGGTCCGATATTGTAGCCCAATTGAAATAATTTTTTCTGTACCGAACTGACTTTCGAGCCGCGCGAGCCGGGAGTGAGGACAACTGTTCCGCTGCCTCCCGAACTGCTGCCCCCAGCCGTCGTATAAGGGCCATACACCCAACGCCCGCTGGAAAGTTTGACCCAGGAGCCTTGGCGCGCAACGACGGGAAGTAGTTCGGCACCGTCGCGCACGCATTTAACTGAGGTATACTCGGAGCCGGGACCTGTTCGAGCGTGGAGACAGCCGCCGTTGGGGGTATTGACGCGAGCGGCGCTGGCAGGGGATGCTGTAGTGAGGGCTGCTGCGGCTAACGCGATCGCGGCGGTTCCTAATCCGGCTGATGAGGGAAGTGCTTTTAAGTCGAGATCGAATTCGGGGAGATCGTATTCGATGCCCATATCTTGTTCGTAAGATTCGCAAGCCTGGGTATATGCAAGAGCTTCCATGTTTTTTCTAGGTTGTAGTGTGAGTTTTCAGTGAATTTAGACGAAACTAGACTTTTTTGCGGAATTATGCTCTACGATAACACTGCAATTGTCAGTTGTCAGTACGCCCTCATTAATCAATTATTCTTAAAATTGGCGAATGTTTGCAGTTCTTCGTTCGCTTTCCGTGAGAGTACCGCTATTTTTGGCTTAAAGTCTGAGGAAAGCTACAAGCGCGATCGCGAAAGTTCCTGAAAAAAACAAAATCGCGATCTCGGCAAAGCGCGATCGCGATTTATCGATTACGAATTATGTTGACCTTTTGACTGCCTCAACGTTGTCCATTATCCATTGTCGAATGGCACTGACTTAAGGCGGGTGGGCAGCGCCCACCCTACGAAATATCAATGCTTTTGCCATTGATCCATCGTCAATTATTCAGCACTCGAACTTCAATGACGCTACCGCGAAAATTGTAAATAGGACTGTCCAACTCGAGAACCGTACCAATTTTCACCTTCTGTCCGCCAAGCACCACCTCGCCGTCAACCACTTGCGCATCATCGGCTAGAGTGAGGATAAAATCAGCGCTGTAAGATTCTTCTAACGGTCGGGGATCCGGCAATGCTTTCACCGAACCATCCGGTTGAGGAACAACCACTAATCGCTTCAGAGGTTCGATCTTTTTAATTCCTACTTCGCCGTGCGGTTCGTTGCGAATGATAACTCCAGTCTTTTTCACCGTACTGAGTTGGCGCATAAACACTTCGGGATCGCGCACGCTCAACCCGCGAATGACGAGATCCATCTCTACGGGTTTGGTTGCCGAATTAATTTGCGCTACCGATCCCGAAGCGCCGGGATAGACAAAAATGCCAAAAATGACGGCGAGCATGATGAGCGCTGCACCTAAATCGAGTAGAGAAAGTTTGCCAAATAGCCGTCCTTTAGAATCCAAAATGGTCATAGCGCTTTAAAATTCAGTCTTGAGAGGAATGGACGCTCCTTACTGCATACAGCAGGAAAGACCCGCACGGTAAAGCCCCAAAAAGGCGATAATTGTGCTTGAGTTAGCGGTGCGTATTAAGGTTTTAAGGTAGCACGATTTTTGATTGTTACCGCGATTTGGATACGGGAAAGTTCCAGAATGAAATTAAAGCGCGCAACTTGGATATTATTAGCCACGGCTCTTGTTCTCGGCGGTTTCGTTTACTTCAATGAGGTTGAAGGGGTCAAGCAGCGAGCGGTACAGAAAGAAGAAACGCAGCGGGTTTTTGTCCTCAATGAGGATAACATCGAGCGCTTCACCATCGAGCGCGATCGCCAAATTCTCCAGTTCGAGCGTACTAGCAACCCCGATCGCCCTTGGCAAATGAAGCGTCCCGAAGATGTACCTGCTAGCGAGCCCGCCGTCTCTTTCTTACTCAACCTCCTCGCCCGAGGCAAACGCGCGCCCCTGCGAGGTTCCGAGCAAGAGCGCGCCTTTACCATTGCTCAAAAAGATCTGGCTCAATACGGACTCGATAAACCGCTTGCTACAGTCACTATTTTCTTAAAGGAACAAGTACAACCCCATAAGCTAATTCTCGGTAAACCGAGCTTCGACGAGAAGTATCTTTACGCCCTCATCGATCCGCCCGCTGGTGCAGTCCCAGAGTTAGCCGTAGCGCTAGTTCCAGTCGATTTTAAATACGCTGTCGAGCGCGACTTACAAGAGTGGAAAGACACATCAAAATAAGGTTAATATCGTTGCTGATAGTGATTTACTCTCTACGACCTACTTTATGGACTGGCAACCTGAATCGACTCGGATTTTTGCGGTGGGAATTCTGGAATGGGAAGACTCTGACTTTTTAGAGCCTTTCCCCGATGCCGTTCCCAATCGATATGACGAGCAAATTGTTAATTTCTTTCTCGAAGCGGGCGTACCGGAAGAGCAAGTTGTTTTTTTGAAAGATAGTGAAGCGACCTTAGAAAACATCGAAAATTCTTTCAATGAACTGTTAGAAAATAGCAGTGAAGATGACTTATTGATTTTCTATTTCTCCGGTCATGGCGGTTGGGATGGAGAAGAAGAAGAACATTATTTTTATAACTACGACGCGCAAGCGGATGATGTCGATACTCATTGGACAGTTTCCTCGATTTTTGACAAAATTGAAGAAACCTTTAATGGCAGCTATGCTTTATTAATGGCAGACTGCTGCCATTCGGGGGGATTGATTATTGAAGCGAAAGATAGAACCGATTCAGAGATTTCTTATGCTTGCGTGAGTTCGGCTTATACTCACAACTCTTCGACAGGAGATTGGACTTTTAGCGAAAGTTTATTTAAAGGTTTAACGGGAAATCCGGAAGTCGATTTGGATAACGATGGGGAGATTTCTCTGTATGATTTTTCTCGCTACGCCGAGCTAGAAATGGCTTTTATTGAGGAACAGAAATCGATGTTTGTGACGACGGGCGATTTCGATTCCCAGATGGTTTTAGCGCGGGTGGAAGAAGAAGCAGAGTTTGAGAGTCTGCGACGGATGGAAGTGGAATGGGAAGGCGATTGGTATAAAGCGAAAGTTTACAGAGATGGGGAAGGGAGCTTATGGGTTTATTATATTGATGATGGGTCAGAAGAAGAAGAAGTCGATCGCGATCGCATCCGAGCTTACGAACCGGAAATGTTCGAGGTTGGCGATGAAATCGAAGCACTTTCAGAAGATGAATGGAAACCGGCTACAGTAAAGAAAGCATGGTACGGTTTACATTGGGTTACTTACGACGATCTTTCCGACGATTATGATGAATGGCTCGGTTCGGAATACGTGCGCGAGCGCGAGTAATTGTAAGTAGGAGGGTGTAAAAAAGTGCGATCGGATTCGTAGGGGCGGGTTGAGCTAAAACCCTTACTATGAGGTGAATTCAGGAGTCAAAACCCGCCCTCTTTAAGTTAAGGTTATTTTCTTCAACCTACTTAGTTATTTGTTATGCGTCAAGTAATACCAATTCTCCAAGTTCGGACGACACATCTTGAGGCTGAAACCCCGAATATATCTAGGTTTTTTAATTTTTAATTTTTAATTGGTATAACGTTCAATTCGCTATTTCCCCATCGCTCTTACGGTAATGTCCGATAACAACGTCCTAGAAACCCGAGAAACCCAACCGATAGTTCCTTCCCCAACCGAAGAACTTATCCCCCCCAATTCCGGACAACCGCAGCAGTGGTTTGGAATTGCCGTGTTGCTCGGTCCGCCGGGATTGTGGCTGCTTCTATTATTAGTATTGCCAACGTTGGTGATTCTAGAATTAAGTTTAGTTCCCGGAATTCGTCCGGGAGATGTTGTTAATCCCAGCGGTTTAGAGAACTATTTTCAAGTCTTCGATCCGATTAATTTGCGGGTGTTGACGCGATCGCTCTTTTTCGCAACCGGCGCAACAATTCTATGCCTTTTGCTCGGTTTTCCCGTCGCTTATTGGATTGCAATCGTGGTCGGTAAGCGCTGGCGCAATCTCCTATTGCTGGGGTTTATTCTTCCCCTTTGGACTTCTTCGCTACTGCGCTCTTATGCTTGGATTACCATCCTACGACCGACGGGCGTTCTCAATACAGCCTTAACGTTTATCGGTTTGCCCGCACTGGATTTATTGAACCGATCGCCTGCCGTTTTTATCGGTATGGCTTACAGTTATTTGCCTTACATGGTACTGATTCTCTATGCGTCTTTAGAAAAACTCGATCGCCAACTGTTGGAAGCATCGGCGGATTTAGGGGCGAATCCTTGGGAAACCTTCTGGAAAGTTACAATTCCCCAAACTTTTCCTGGAATTGCAGCCGGTTCGCTTTTAGTTTTTATCACGGGCTTAGGCGATTTTGTCGATCCGGAACTCCTCGGCGGCGCGTCTAGTATGACGGTTTCTCGTTTGATTTACAATCAGTTTTTGGGTGCGTCGCGGAATTGGGGATTTGGTTCGGCGGCGAGTGCGATTTTGATTTTTGCTGTTAGTATTGCGATCGCGCTCCTGCTTAAATACGGCGATAAAAATGCCACCACTTCAGCGTAAACTCAGATAGAACTTCACGACGCGATCGCAACAATGGTACTGACTCCTTCTACAATGTTATCCCTGGCTACGCCTGCACCGGATTTTCAGCTACCGGATGCCGTATCGGGCGAAATGATTTCTCGCGATCGCTTCCTCGGCAAAAAAGCCTTATTAATCGCATTTATCTGTCGCCATTGCCCCTTTGTAAAACACATTCAAGAACAATTGTCAAGCTTAGGAAAAGATTATGCAGACAGCGGCTTAGGAATTGTCGCCATTAGCGCCAACGATGCAGCCACCCATCCCGAAGATGCACCAGAAAAGTTAAAAGAAATGGCAGAAACATTAGGCTTTAACTTTCCGTTTTGCTACGACGAAACGCAAGCCGTTGCAAAAGCTTATACTGCCGCTTGTACGCCGGACTTTTTCTTATTCGACAGCCAACATCAACTGGTGTATCGCGGGCAGTTAGATGACAGTCGTCCGGGAAATCAAATTCCCGTTACGGGTAAAGATTTGCGAGATGCAATTGACCGCGCCCTCAACAATCTTCCCCCCATTACCGAGCAAAAACCGAGCATCGGCTGCAATATTAAATGGAAACCGGGCAACGAGCCGGATTATTTCAAATCTTAGATTTGTAGGGCGGGCAAGGTCGCGATCGAGATTGTTGAGAGATTAATTGAATGACCTTGCCCACCCTACTACTTGATGTTTTGAAGCGCGTTAGAGATGCAGGATGACCAAGGCAGTGAGAGTGTTTTTGAGAAACCGATCGAATTGCCTTGCTCACCTTGCTACTATCTAGAGAACTGCTATAGCATCAGGAAGATCGGGATTAAAAGTATAAGAATCTTCGATGTCCTCCAGGAAACTGTGCAGCCCATGTTCTGCTTGACAAGCCAAACATGATTAGAGGATGACCATTATTGAGATGAGAATCAAAATTTCCCCAATCCCTAAACTCGTTGTAGGATTTGCCAAAATTATCCTCCCTTAATAGCGCAGCAAAGCGCACAAACCCTGCGTGCTGTAAACGCGAAACCACGATTCTAGCGTCTCGATATCTTGTCCGATAGTTTTGGCTAAATCGTGAAAATTGTTGATTCTACCTAGCTTTAATAGGTACAAAGCGGCAACTTTATCGCGCTCTTCTAAGCATTTTTGGCGTTCGAGCAGAAGTTGCAATTCTTGGGCTGTTTCTCGAATTTCTGGCGAGAGGGTTTGAAGCTGTCTCATAGGAAGATTGAAGCACCGATGATGATTTGTGGAAGTGGTTTTGCGGTCGATCGCGTTCTAAGCCGATTTTTCCGGATACTACGATCCTTGGATAGCGCTCGCCCCTATGTTCTGCTCCACAAAAACTGGTTATTTTTACGCAGATTTCTTCGACTTGTTACAAAACTTTAGGGGCTACTGAGAATGCGCTCTCTAGCGCCAGTCCTCAAAAAAGGGTTTCTTTGCAAAGAGCGACAAAACTTCATAAAACGCAAATTCCAGCTTAAATCGAGCTAAATAATCGGCCCTTTTCCGAAAAATTCCCTCATCTTAGTGAAGGTATCCTTCAGCCGAGTTTTTCGATCGCGTCAATGCTCTATACTCTCTGTGCGCTTATTGGCGGTGCCTTTGTCCTCCTCGCTGCCGTTGGCGGTATCGACGGGCCGGATTTTGACTTTGACTTTGACACCGATTTAGACTTTCCGCCCCACTCCCCCACAGAGGAATCTCTTTTCGATCGCCCGCGCCCCCGAAAACCCTTTTGGCTGCCTTTCTTCAGTCTGAAGTTTTGGACGTTTGGAGTCTGTTTCTTTGGGCTAACAGGGATAGTTCTATCGCGCATTCCCTCAAATTTATCGCCCGTTGCGATCGCGGCAATTTCTGCCATTATGGGCATCTTTTTAGGCACGTTCGTTGCCTTAGTATTGCAACATTTACGCCGTCACCAAGCTAACAGTTTAATTCGCCCGAACGACTTAATCGGACTTCCAGGCGTTGTCGAAATTCCTGTCGCTCGCGATCGCAAGGGGAAAATCCGAGTTAGCGTTAAAGGCTCGAATCTTGATTTAATCGCCTTAACGGAAAGCGATCGCAACTTCGAGCGCGGCGAAAAGGTCTACATTGTCGGCAGCGAAAACCATAAAGTTTGGGTCGTAGAACCAGAAATATTAGAGAGTAATCCCTAAAAAAAATTATGAATTATTCCAAAGTCACTATCCCGACAACCTCAGAAAATACCGCTTTAGTCGCCAGCGTTCCGGTTAGCCCCAACTCTCCAGCAAAAGCCCAGCCGCAAGTGCTGAAAGCGCAACTCTTCTCGCTCGGTTCCTTGGGCTTAGCCCTCATTGGAGTTATCGTTCTCGTTTGGTTTATTAAAAGTTTTCTCTGTATTTGTAAGCCCAACGAAGTCTTAATTTTATCGGGACGCAAGCGGAAAACAGACGAAGGAAAAGAAGTCGGTTATCGCGTTATTTTTGGCGGACGAGCGATTCGCATTCCCATTGTTGAAACCATTAAACGGATGGATTTAACGATTATGCCGGTTCCAGTTGAAGTGCGTAATGCTTATTCTAAAGGGGGAACACCGCTGAATATTCAAGCGATTGCTAATGTTAAAATATCGAGCAATCCTCATGTTGTGGGTAACGCGATCGAACGCTTTCTCGATCGCGGGCGTTCCGAACTAACTCGCGTCGCCCAAGAAACCCTAGAAGGCAACCTGCGCGGCGTTGTCGCCACCCTCACTCCCGAAGAACTCAACGAAGATCGCTTGCGCTTCGCCGAACAAATTGCCAAAGATGTCGAACGCGATCTCGCCAAACTGGGACTGCAACTCGACACGCTCAAAATTCAGAGCGTTTCCGATGATGTCGATTATCTCAGTTCCATCGGTCGCAAACAAATCGCCGCGATTGTACGCGATGCTGAAATTGCTGAGGCGGAAGCCCTTGGGGAAGCCGAACGCATCGAAGCCGACTGCCAGCGTCAGTCTGAAGTTGCGAAGACTCAAGCACAGACAGCGATTCAACAAAAACAAAACCTGCTGCGTAAAATTAAAGCCGAACTGGAACAGCAGGCGCGTTCCGAAGAAGAACGAACTACCGCCGCCGCCAAAGAAGCGCGCGCCCGCGCCGAACAATTGTTGCAAACCGTGCGCGCCGAACTCGAACGCTTGCGTTTAGAAGCCGATACGGTTTTGCCTGCCGATGCGCGACGACAAGCGCAGGAGTTGCAAGCTAGAGGGACAGCTTCTACGCTGGCGGAAAATGCCCGCGCCGCTGCGATCGCGAATACCATGCTTTCGGAAGTTTGGCAAGAGATTGGAGCCGACGCATCCGAATTATTCTTGATTCAACAAATAGAAAATGTTCTGCGTCAAGCTGCTCGCGTTCCCGAACGTCTTAAACTCGAAAATGTGAATGTTATTGACACGGGCGACGGCAAATCGATCGCGAGTTTAATGAAAGCTTACCCCGAAATCGTGCGTCAGTTTCTTGCTCAAGTTGACCAAACTTTGGGCATTAAAGTTGCTGGAACTTTGGGTGCAACCCATTCAAACTCTAGCACGACAACGATCCCCTCAAAACTCATTTCTACGAGCCACAGCACGAGAGTCGAAGGAGATGGGACGATGGAGTGACAGGGGGGACGAGCAGACCGCGTGAATTTTGAATGCGTGAATGTCTATAGGGGGGTATGAAATGAAGCATTTACTATTCAGTATTCACTATTTATTACTCACTCTTTATTAAATCATGGAAATTCTTGTAGCACTTCTCAGTCTTATCGGTCTTGGTTCGGGCGCAACATTATTTGTGATTCGCAACCTTTATTATATTTGTCAGCCCAGCGAAGTTTTGATTTTTGCAGGTTCGCCAACGCGGACTTCCGACGATCGCAAAGTTGGCTATCGGTTAGTCAAAGGCGGCAGCAGCATTCGCGTACCGCTCCTAGAACAAGCCTTCCGCATGGATTTGACCAATATCATCATCGAATTAAAAGTAGCGAATGCTTATTCAAAAGGCGGTATTCCGCTAACGGTGGAAGGCGTAGCGAATATTAAGATCGCTGGCGAAGAGCCGACGATTCACAACGCGATCGAACGTTTGCTCGGAAAAACTCGCCAAGAAATCGAGCAATTTGCAAAGGAAACCTTAGAAGGAAATTTACGCGGTGTTTTAGCGAGCTTAACCCCAGAACAAGTCAATGAAGATAAAATTGCTTTTGCTCATAGTTTGCTCGAAGAAGCAGAAGACGATCTAGAAAAATTGGGATTAATTCTTGACAACTTACAGATCAAAAATATTTCCGATGAGGTGGGATATTTAGATTCTTTGGGGCGCAAGCAACAAGCGGATTTGATTCGAGATGCGCGCATTGCTGAAGCACAAGCAAAGGCGGAATCGGCGATTCAAACCGCAGAAAATCAAAAAATCACGGCATTGCGGCGCATCGAACGCGATATCGAAATTTCTAAGGCTGAAGCGGAACGGCGGATTCAAGATGCGCTGACAAAGCGGGTGGCAATGGTAACGGAAGCAGAAGCAGAAATTGCCGCCGAAGTGGTGCGAACGCAGGCAGATGTCGCCGTGCAAAACGAACGAATCAAGCAAGTCCAGCAGCAATTGCAAGCGGATGTGGTTGCGCCTGCGGAGGCGGAATGCAAGCGCGCGATCGCGCAGGCAAAGGGAGAAGCTTCGCGTATCATTGAAGATGGCAAGGCTCAAGCCGAAGGGATTAAGAGCTTAGCGGAATCTTGGCAAGCAGCGGGAACAAATGCACGCGACATTTTCTTGTTCCAAAAACTGGATGTTTTGATGAAGATTCTGGCTGAATCCGTGCCGGAAGTGGAAGTCCAAAATGTTACCGTAATCGATACAACCACCGGAAATACCGCCGTTAATTTGGCTTCTTTCCTGGAACAATTGCGCCAGACGACGGGGATGGACGTACCGAAATTAGTGCGCCATCTTTCGGGCGATAAGCCAGATCGGTAATAATGATTTTTATCCGGAAGGCTGGAGCGAGCGGCTGAAGGGAAATAGTAACGCATCTGCCAAGTAGGACTTATGACTTTCTCCATTGCTGACTCTGTTGCTAAAACAACTGTCCCGGCTAAATCGCCCCGCCTGTTAGCGGAATCGCATCGAGATCCGCGCGGGTTGTGGATTGCCGCGATCGCTATTTCCGCGATCGCGCACCTCGCGTTGGGATGGGCTGTCGTCCGCGTGTTGCTTGTCGAAGGCAAAGCCAATGCTAAATCCCAAGACATCATTCGCGTTGAAGCCGTCACCGTCCAGCCAACGCCCCAAGTTTCCCCTCAATCCCTCGCCCGCGTTGAAACTGCGCCCGCTCCCGTACCGCAATCTTCCCCCCAAACTCAAGAGCAACGCCGTACAACGCCGAACGCCCCCGCCAAAACCCAGCCTCAAACCGCAGCAATACCCGCCCCTGTTGAAAAGAAACCGACTTGGCGCTGGTTTCGCTCCGACGCGCGCACGGGAGCGAACAATGCACCAGAAAGCGCGATCGCGGACTCTACCGGAAACCCTTCCGAGCGGAGAACGGCAGAGCAAATTCGCGCTAACCGCCAATCTCGTAGCAGTGCAAGCAATTCTTCACCCCTCATTAACGACTCCGCCCCTTCCGCGCGCGGCGATTCCAGTCCTACTAACAGTACAGTTCGCAGATACGGCGGTTCTGCCTCCGGTTCTGACTCGATCTGGAATGACTCGCCTAATACCTCCTCTTCTCCCCGACGTTGGAATTCAGGACAAAGCAATTCCGGTTCCCCCGCTCCGAACAACGATTCTACTTCGGGTTCGAGTTCGCCTCCCGCCACGGAAACGCCGCAAAGCCAAGGCGCTAGCGCCTCCCTCGGGACACCCCGCCTTACCCGCCCGAATTCCGACGTTCCGGATAGCCTCGCCGCGCCTCTCCAAAGCAGCCAACAGCTATCTAAACTTCCTTTTGGCGTTCGTTTGGAAGGACGCTCGGTGCTGGAAGTGACGGCGGTTATCGAAGCAAACGGCAAAGCAACCGTCTACGGAACAAAGGTTGTATCCGGCAGTTTGAGCCAAGCACAAGCGCAACAACTCGGCAAACAGCTTGTGGAAAGCTGGAAGTTTCGACCGACTTATATGGGCGATCGCGCCGTAGCTCAGGAATACCTCATCCAACTCAGTCTTGCGCCGTTAGTGAATTAAAAATTTTATTGGACATTTTCGGTTGCGATGTGCTAAAATAATAAAACTGTGAAATACTGCGGGCATAGTTTAGTGGTAAAACCATAGCCTTCCAAGCTATTGATGCGAGTTCGATTCTCGCTGCCCGCTTCTTAAGTATTATTGGTATAGCACTACCCAGTTTGGAATGTACGTTTCTAAAAGCTGAAAGTCTTGGCTGGTGGGCGCTGCCCACCCTACTTTTTTCTGGGGTTTCAGATATTTTCGCTCTATCTAATAACCGATTAGCCTGTTAGGGTTGAGCGATGGTTCTTGCGACAACGACCATTCCCGCTACTTCGATCCCCTGTTGTCGCAACGTTTGGGCGGCGGAAAGGGCGGTTGCGCCTGTGGTGTAAATATCGTCTACAAGCAGCACGGGTGCGTTCGGTTTCCGCTTTTGGAAGGGTTTTCCGACAATGAAGGCTTCCGAGACATTGGCGGCGCGATCGCTCGCTTTTAGGCCGAACATTGCTTCGGTATCTTTGCAGCGTTCCAACCCCAAAGGCTGCAACGGCAAGCGGGTATACTGACAAAAGTTGCGCCCGATTAATTCGGCTTGATTGAATCCGCGTTGTTTGAGTTTGCGCGGGTGTAGGGGAATGGGAACGACGATCGCACCTTTGAGGGGAGTGGCAAAGGGCGACTCCAGCCATGCTTTACCGAGGGAAAATCCGAGCAGTTGCGCCAGTTCGGGATGATTTTCGTATTTGAGGGTTGCGATCGCGCGTTTCAAAACTCCGCCGTAATTCCCCCATGCAAACCAGGGTAACTCGCCTTGCCAATCTCGTTCTGGGTGCGATCTCTGCATTTTCTGTAACTGCTTGGCGCACCAAGGACACAGCGATGACTCCGCCGCGCGATCGCACAGCGGACAGTTCGGCTTAACCAGCAAAGATAGCAACCCCTTCAGCATTCTTTTAATTTTTCCTAAGATTGCTTGACAAAAATGTAAAACACTGCGTAAATACGAGCCGGTATTGAGGATTGACGCTCTAAGCTACAATAACTAAAAAATTAGTTTGTTATCTAACATAAATCTCAATTATGTCATCCACCGAAAACAATAATACAGAAAACCTTAAAAACCTCGAGGCAATGAGACACTTTGCCGAGCAATATGCAAAACGAACCGATACTTACTTTTGCATCGATCCGTCTGTCACCGCCGTTGTTATCGAAGGTTTAGCCAAACACAAAGAAGAACTCGGTTCGCCCTTATGCCCCTGCCGTCACTACGAAGATAAAGAAGCAGAAGTTAAAAATACTTATTGGAACTGTCCTTGCGTTCCCATGCGCGAGCGCAAAGACTGTCACTGTATGTTGTTCATCACCCCCGATAACGAATTTGCCGGCGAACAACAAGAAATTGAGATTGAAGAAATCCTCAAAGTTCGCGAAAGCATGAAAGGTTAATTTTGTCTGTATCGGGGCGTTCTCTTCCGCAAGACTTTTAGGAGTGCGAGCGTCCTGGTAATTCAAAACTAAAAATGTCACTTAAAACTCAATCTCGATCGATAAGCTAAAGTTCCATTCAATGAAGTAATAAAGATTTTTATCGATGTTCTCTTTACGCTCTGAACGCCGAATTCGTGGATAATTTAACTGAATTTCAGCAAGGCATCAAACAATTTAACCGCCAAGATTTTTATGCCTGTCACGATACTTTAGAAGCGTTGTGGATAGAAGCAGAACAGTCCGACAAACAGTTTTATCAAGGCATCTTGCAAATCGCAGTCGGTTGCTACCACCTCACCAATTTAAACTGGCGCGGTGCAGTCATTTTATTAGGCGAGGGAACGCGACGCATTCGGGACTATCAGCCAACTTATGAAAATATTGATGTTGCCAGCCTTTTAGATGAAAGTTTAACGCTGCTAGAAACGCTACAGCACATCGAACCCGATCGCGTTTCCACCATTTTAGCGAAACTCCAAGCCCCGGCGAGCGAGAATTTACGCGATCGCTGGCCGCAGATTCAATTCGTTCCAATTTCGCTTCCCTAAAAAGCGATCGGGAGTTTCTTCCCCCAAATCGATCGCGTTTCTGTTCTCAATTCAAAAACTCCCGGCAAATTTCATTTCATTTCAGAAATCGATGTTTTTATCGAACCCACATTATTAGCACTGACTGCATCGTTATTCAACGGAACTAACTCAATCGCGCTGACTTCCGGCGGACAATAAAATCGTCCTGGAAAATAACACCCCAAACCGCGATTCACATAAAGTTGCAGATTGCCAACGCGATGCAACCCTTGTCCCCATTCCCAATGCTGCACGACGCGCGAACATTTTTCAAACAGCGGAATTTTTTTCCTTACCGCCAGAGGTAAATTGCGACGACCCCAAGGAACAACTAATTGCGGTAATAATCCTAACCCAGGAATGCCAATTTGTCCGCCGTGGGTGTGACCGGAGAGTTGCAGATCGACGCGCCAACGCTGTAAAATTTCGGCAGTGTCGGGATTGTGTGAGAGGACGATGCGGGGAACGGCGGGATCGAGTTGGTTGAAGACAGTGCTAGGACGAAATTTCCCCGACCAAAAATCAGCGAGTCCGACGATCGCGAATGCTTCATCAAAGGGATAAGCAATCTCATTACACAGGACTTTAATCCCGATCTCGGTTAGCGCTGCGGTAACTTTCTGCTTTGATTGAGGTTTATAAACATCGTGATTGCCCAAACAAGCATAAACCCCGGAGCGACTTTTTAGTTTTTTGAGCGCGCGAACCAGGGAACGGAGGGGGGTGGTCTTGTCGGTGATATAGTCGCCCGTCAGCAGGATTAAATCGGGATTTTCTCGATTCGCCGCTTCAATAACGCGGGCGAGTAGTTTATCGGAGAGACTCTCGCCGTCATAATGGAAATCAGAGAGTTGTACTAATTTTAAGCCGGTTAGGGCTGGAGGCAAATCGGCGATCGCGATTTTGAATCGTTCTACTTTTAAATCTTCTCTGAGAATTGGACGCATGAAGAGAGTGAATGGTTATTGGAGAATAGAGAATCAGGAGTGGAGAACCGTGCGTTACAAGCATAGCCTATCGATTTAGGGAATAGGAAAGATGACAGACTGTTCGCGGCGCTGCTGTCGGTGGGAAAATCGAGGATTAGTCCCCTATTTGGAAGCTTGGGCGTATCAGCGATCGCTTGTCGAAGCGCGCTTAGAAGCGCCCGCGCTTGAAGATGTCTTAGTATTAGTCGAACATCCGCCCGTTTATACGTTGGGGACGGGCGCAAGTTTAGAATTTCTTAAATTCGATCCCGCCCAAAGCGACTTTGAAGTGCATCGTATCGATCGCGGCGGCGAAGTGACGTATCATTGTCCCGGGCAAATTGTCGGCTATCCCATCCTCAACTTGCATTACTACCAAAAAGATTTGCACTGGTATTTGCGGCAACTCGAGGAAGTTATTTTGCGAACGCTGGCGGGTTATGGGTTACGAGGCGAACGGGTGGAAGGATTGACGGGCGTTTGGGTGGAAGGGTATAAAGTGGCAGCGATCGGCATTAAAGTCAAACGTTGGATTACCTTGCACGGATTTGCCCTCAATGTTTGCCCGGATTTAAGCGGATTTTCTTGCATCGTCCCCTGCGGAATTGTCGATAAACCCGTCGGCAGTTTAGCGCAATTTCTTCCCAATATTGAGTTAAAAAGCGTCCGCCGCGATCTCGCCCGTTCCTTCGCTGAAGTCTTCCAAATCGAACTCGTTCTCGCGGAAAATGGGTGAAATAAGGCAAGTATTTCCGATGGAATGCTGAACCAATCGAGTATACCGTCAACTATTGGGAGTAAAAATTATGTTCAAAAGAAGTCGAATCCTCGCTGTAACAATTTGTATAATAAGTTTAAGCGCGATCGGGGGTTGCAATATTGAAGCGAGTTCTTCCGACGGACAAGAGTCAAGAAATTCTAACTCCATAGATAGCTGGGAGAAGAGTTCTGGAACCATGATTGATTCACAATACAGCATCACTCAAAACAAGGGGAGTGGCAAAATTGGTAAACTTTCAGGTTCGATGTTTATTAATATCGCTCGAAAACCCCCTTTAAATACTCATCTCGCTCGAGAACTTCCTTCAAATTATCCTCCAGTCAATATCGAGATGCAAGTTATTGTCGGTAAAGGTTCGGTTAGAACGTCTCTGCGCACTCCCGACGGACAGATTATTACTGCTACTGCTTCTCCAGGTTCTCCAGCTAATCTCCAAGGACTTTCTAAAGCCGATTCATGGTCGCGGCTGCGCGTCAAGCTAGAAGCCTTAGAGGGGAGTGCAGAACAAATTGAATATACTTTCACCTATCGAGAGTAAAAATAAGGATTAACTCAATATCGTAACGCTAGAAAAGTAATTTTAGCTCTCTTAACTTTGTCGGATTGGAATAGCGATTATAAATTCCGTTCCTTCGCCGGGTGTAGAAACAAATTCTAGTTGACCGCGATGCTGTTCGGTGATAATTTGGTAACTGATAGCGAGTCCTAAACCCGTTCCTTTCCCTACTCTTTTAGTTGTAAAAAAGGGATCGAATAATCGAGATTGAATGCTTTCGGGAATTCCTAAACCGTTATCGGCAATCCGAATTTCTACGATTGCGTCCTGCGATTGTGATGTGCGAATGCGAATTTCTCCAGGAGATTTTTGACGCTCTTCTAAACTCAGCCGTTCGTTCCGTTCTTCGATCGCATCAATCGCGTTGGTGACAATATTCATAAACGCCTGATTGAGGTGGCTGGCGTAGCACTCGACGCGCGGCAAATATCCGTATTCGCGATAGACTCGGATATCGGAGTAGCTGCCCATTGTTTTCAAACGGTTTTGGAGAAGCAGGAGAGTGCTTTCAATTCCTTCATGAATATCCACCACTTTTTTCTCAGCTTCATCCATACGAGAAAAATTTCGTAAAGAGGTGACAATAGTTCGGATGCGTTCTGCCCCGACTTTCATAGATGAAAGGACATTAGGCAAATCGTACATCAGAAATTCAAGGTCAATCCGTTCTATTTTATTTTGAATTATATGACTGCTGTTAGGAAATTCCCGTTGATAGAGATCGACTAAATTCAATAAATCTTTAACGTAATTATCCGCATGACTGAGATTCCCGTAAATAAAATTGACGGGATTATTAATTTCATGCGCAACTCCCGCAACTAATTGCCCCAGACTCGACATTTTTTCAGTTTGGATCAGTTGCATTTGCGTGCGACGTAATTGTTTTAAAGTCTGCTCTAAGTTGCTCGCTTGCTCGGTCAGACGGGCTTCGACGCGCTTGCGATCGCTAATATCCCGAGCGATGTTGGCTAAAAATTCGACTTCTCCAGTTTCGGATTTTACCGCGATCGCAACTAAAGAAATCGGAATCTCCCGACCGTCTTGCTGCCGCAATAACCCTTCCCCTTCCCAAATACCCTCGCGAGTCAATTTTGCGAACCACTCTTCGGGAGCGAGAGCGGTTTCTGAGGGATAGATGACTTCCAGAAGATTGCGCTCGGAAAACTCTTCTTCCTGCGCTAATCCGCTCATTTTACGTCCGGCTTTGTTAATGTAAGTTAGAGTTCCTCGATCGTCGGCAATGCCGATGAAATCAGTCGTGGAGTCAATAATCGATAATAATTTTGCCTGCTCTTTTACGGCTTGATAGCGATCGCTAATATTGCGAGCAATCGTTGCTAGCGCAAGCGGTTCGCTCGTCTGAGTGTCTTTAATGACAAATAAGTTAAAGTCAATCGGAACAATATTGCCAGTTTGTAAATTTTGAAAGTGAAATTCCCCTTGCCAATACCCCTTCTCAAACACTTTCGGAAAAATTTGCTCCTGAAGAAAGAGGCGATCTGCTTCGGGGAAAAAATCCAAAAAATGCTTGCTCTGAGCAACTTCCAGCGTTTTTAGACCGATTAATCGCAAACTGGCGGGATTGAGAAAAATCGGCTCTCCATCCAAACTAATAATGCCGATCGCGTCGGAACTATTTGCCACTAAAGCCGCCAATTTTTGTAACTCTTCCTCAATTTGCTTGCGCTTAGAAATATCAATAGCCGAAACGAGAACGTGAGGCACGGAGCTATTGGTCAAAAATAAGGGTCTTTTGACCGTTTGCAAGCAAATTCGCTTGCCCGCTTTGGTTGTAACCCATTCTTCGGGAATAAATTGTTCCTTGAGGGAGGCGATTACCTCGCGATCTTGGCGGAGGAACATTTCAGCTTCTCGGGCGCTAGCGTGAACGTCGCTCATCGATTTACCCGTCAGGTTTTCGGGGGTTGTGTTGAAGGCGCGCGCGATCGCGCGGTTTGCCATCAAATAGCGACCGTTCCAGTCCTTAATGCACAGCCAATGCGGTGTTGTATCGAGCGTCGCTTGCAGGAGTTCTTGTTGCACTCTCAGGGCATCTTCTGCCTGTTTGGCGGGGGTAATATCTCGAGCGATCCCGTAAATTTGCTGGCGATCGAGCAGGGGAATTGTCGTCCAAGATAGCCATTTAAAGGAACCATCTTTGCAGCGATAGCGATTTTCCAGTTCGGGGGATTTTTGACCAGCGATCGCGCGATTGAAGAGAGCTAAGGTAGTTTCGAGATCGTCCGAATGCACGAAATTGAGAAAACGCTGACCGAGAAGTTCGGAGGATGTATATCCCAAAACCGTTTCCAACGGCGAGTTAACCGCTTGAAATCGACCGTCAAATCCAACTAAAACCATCATCGCGGGCGACATTTCAAAAATTTCATCCAACAGTGTTTTGCGAGCGATCTCTGCTGTAAAAATGAAGCCGCGCATTTCTCCGGAAGCGAGACACCAAGGAGCGATCGACCAGCGAACCCAAATTTGCGTTCCGTTCGGCAGTTGTAAGGATTGCCGAGGGCTGCGATATCGTTCCCCGCGCGCGCAATCATTTTCGATCTCTGCTCGAAAGGAGAATGGCGCGTTGAAGGTTTCGTCGTAGGATTTGCCAATCGCCTCGTGAGGTTTGAGTCCGAATTCTTCCAACCAACGATCGCTCGCCCTCAAACAGCACAAATTTTCGTCAAAGAGGGCGATGGTGACGGGTAAGTCTTCAAACGGTAACTCCGGCAATAGCCTGCCGGTCAAATGAGACTCGCTCGCGTCAAAATCCGCATTTCGCTCGTTCATGACTTTTTGGTGAAGAAGTTCGCTAACACACAGGGCGACATTGCTTACTTAACTATTGTCCCCAAACAGAGATTGTAATTATTTTCTCTCAAGGGGGAGAATTTTATCTCGCTCTCTTAATTTCCGGGCAAGGCGCTCCATTTTCTGGCTTTTCTGCCCTCGAATGCCGCTGGGTGAAATTTCATGTTAAACTAAGAATCGATCCGGACTTGCGCGATCGCAACGCCCAAACCTTGTCAGAACCGGAAGGTAGCAGCAATACGGGATGCTTGAGATAGGCGCAAACTCCGGGTCTTTTTAATGGGCAGTTTTTGGCGCAGACTTTATCCTAGAAGAAGGAGTCCATTCAATTTAAAGAGCGATAGGAGTCGAGCATTATGGCAGGCATTGGCAATTTCGTGCAAAAAGCCTTCTTTATGGGAGTCGGTTTGGCTTCCTACGCGGGAGAAAAAGCAACGACAAAATTTCAGGAGTTGCGATCGCAAGCCGAAAAACTGGCAGATGAAATGGTCAAGCGCGGCGAAATGACCGCCGATGAAGCCAGTAAGTTTGTAGACGAATTAGTCAAACAAGCCCAACAGCAAGCGGTTGAATCGCCCCAACCCAACAATTCGCAAGAACCTCGGCGCATTGAAATTCTCGATGATGAGGAATCCGCCTCGTCCTCAGCCACCTCCAATTCGGGAAGTGCCGATAATTTGCGCGCCCAAGTTCAAGCACTCCAAGACGAATTGCGTCGCCTCCAGCGCGATTAAGCCCAGACTCGCCCTTAATATTCCGTTATGTCCGGGTCGATGCCCAGTCAGATCGGTTAATTTAAGGAAAGATGGAGTCATTGAAATTTGCAGATAATGGATGATTGGTCGAAAGGCGTATTGGATTGGCTGGAAACCATGACCGTAGAGGTCGAGCAATTTTTTCAAGAGATAGGCGATGAAATGGAAGTTACCGTAGCTCGGGCTTACCAGTCGATTAGCGACAACGTTGACCAATTTTTGGATGAATTAGAAGACTTTTTCGAGCCGATTATTGTAGTTTATGGCGAATGGGATGCGATCGCTGACGATTTTGAGTCTCCCCTCGGTCGTAAAGTCGAACCCACCCTAGAACAGAATGCCGCTTGTATCGGTTGTCAGCACTATCACGGCTATATCCACGGCGGAAATTTGCTGGTGTGCGGAATGCACCCTTACGGTTGGGAAAGTTCTCAATGTCCGGATTGGGAAGGGATTGAATCTTAAGTAAAATTGCGATCGCCCTTTTCGACAAATTCATCCAGTTAACTGCTTTTAAAGCAACAATTTTTTAGACAAACAAAGTTTTTTAGAGTGTTATGGATCGAGTTGCGCCATCAACAATGAACGAACCGCTAAAGTACGGGGAACGATTGATTGAGGAAGGACAGTTAATTACCTTCCCTAACCCTCGCGTCGGGCGCAAATACGACATTCGCGTTACCGTACCGGAATTTACTTGCAAATGCCCCTTCTCCGGTTATCCGGACTTTGCGACGATTGAGATTCACTACTGCCCGGATGAGTCGGTGGTTGAGTTGAAAGCGATTAAACTTTATATCAACAGTTTCCGCGATCGCTACATCTCCCACGAAGAAGCCGTTAACCTAATCCTTGATGATTTCGTAGCAGCCTGCAATCCCTTAGAAGTCACCATTAAAGGCGATTTTAACCCGCGCGGCAACGTTCATACCGTTATTGAAGTTTCTCATAAAAAGTAAGAATTAAAACTTCAAAAACAAAGTTCGACTCGTTCGATTTCGCTGCGATTAACAGGTTGATAAAGCGTATTGCGTTCCCAAGACGGACGCTGAATCGAAGCAATTGCCGATCGCAATTGTTCCGGTTCCAGACAAGTCCCGCCCATCGCACCCGCCATCGTCGTAATATGTTCTTCCATCAACGTTCCGCCCAGATCGTTACAGCCCCATCGCAAAGCTTCCGTCGCCCCTTGTAAGCCCAATTTTACCCAACTCGGTTGATGATTAGAAATCCAATTTCCTAAGTAGAGTCGCGCCACCGCTGTTAAGTGTAAAACATCGCTTAAAATCGGTTGATCGCGTCCCACTCTTTTCCGCAGCGGCGCGGGCGCTTCTTGACCGACAAAGGGTAAAATAATAAACTCTGTTATTCGAGCGGGATAGTCATTTTTGATGGCTTTCTGTTGCAGTGTTCTTAGCTTTTCGAGATGATGAATTTGTTGTTCTGGCGTTTCAATATGCCCCGATAACATTGTACTGGTTGTCGGCATTCCCAAACGATGAGCCGTTTCGACAATCTCCAACCAAGTTTCACTATCGATCTTTTCCGGACAGATAATTTGCCGCACGCGATCGTCTAAAACTTCAGCCGCAGTTCCCGGCATCGAACCGACTCCCGCCTCTTGTAAAGCTGCAATTACCGTTTCATAACTCAAGCCATCTTCTCGCGCGATAAACTGAATTTCTTGAGGCGAAAAAGCGTGGAGATGGAGGAAGTAAAATTCGTTTTTAATGGTTTCAACCAGCTTTAAATAATAAGGTAAAGCTTTGCCGTCAATTTTCGCTTGTGGGTTCAATCCTCCCTGCATACAAATTTCCGTAGCCCCGCGTCGCACCGCATCGGCAGTTTTTTCGAGAATTTGTCCCCAGTTTAGCCAGTAGGCGGCGCGATCGCTAGCATCCCGCCGAAATGCACAAAAGTTGCAATGTTGTTCGCAAATATTTGTAAAATTTATGTTGCGATTGATAACGTAACTAACGCGATCGCCGCTTTGCTGTTGGCGCAAACGATCTGCCGCATTTTGAATTGCCTCAATACAATCCGGTTCGGTTTGCTGAAGGAGGAGAATTCCCTCGGCGGGCGATAACTCCTCGCAAGCTAGAGCGCGATCTAATATGACGCTAATCGGCAAGTGTTTCATAAAAATCGAGTAACAATATAGTAATTTAAAACTGATTAGTTAAAATGGGCAGGAGAGGTAAGTTTTTCTATTGTAAGTGAAAAAAATCCTGAAGCGCACGGTTGTATCCCTAAAGCCCTATCTGCGATGGGCTATTGTCGGGGCGACGTTATTTTTTTTAGCGAGTACGATTAGAAATAACTGGCAAGAAGTTGTTAACCTGCGTCTTGTGAGTTCGGGATGGGTGCGCCTCGCGATCGCATTTGGAATAACCTTAGTCGCTCATCTTTGGTCGGGTTGGGTTTGGGGCTGGATCTTAAAAGAGTTTAAGCAATCCGTCGGAATACTTTGGAGTATTCGCGTTTATTTAATAACCAATATTGCGAAATATCTCCCCGGTAATGTTTGGCATTTTTACGGCAGGATGAAAGCCGCTCGCAGTGCAGGGATTCCAAGCAGTATTGCCCTACTCAGCGTTCTGATGGAGCCGTTATTGATGGCTGCCGCTGCGTTATGCGTCGCTCTCTTCAGCCTTCCACAAGCCAACATCGGGCTGCAATTCATTATTTTCTTATCAATTTTGGTCGGATTTCATCCGCGAATTTTCAATCCCGTATTGAATTACCTGGCACGCCTTAAAGCGAAAAAAAAACAAGAGATTGAAACTTCTCTTTACTCGCAAAGATGGTTAAAACGCTATCCGATTCTCCCTTTCTTGGGGGAACTTGGTTTTATCGCTTTTCGCTGCGGTGGGTTTTTAGTGGCAATGTCCGCTTTGCGCCCCCTACAATCGCAGGAAATTCCAGCCTTGGTAAGCGCGTTCTGCTTGGCGTGGTTGCTGGGTTTAGTTATTCCCGGCGTACCCGGTGGAATTGGGGTATTTGAGGCTACCGCGATCGCGCTCTTGAAGACAAACTTCTCTCCAGGAATTATCATTAGCGTGGTTGCCCTATACCGTCTCATTAGTACCTTTGCTGAAGCGGTAGGAGCCGGACTTGCTTGGCTTTACAAGCCCACCTTCAAAACGTTTCCTTAGATGATTTGGTTCGTTTAAATCTATGAGTAACTCTTTATCTTCGCACTCCCCCGAAATTTCCCTCAATTTGCCTCTCCTCGGTCCAGATATTTCTGTTGTCGTTCCGATTTATAACGAAGTCGAGAGCATTCCGCGCTTGATTGACGCGATCGCAGATAGTCTAAAAGATACGAATCTAAGCTACGAACTGATCTGCGTCGATGACGGTTCTACCGATGGTTCCGTCGAACTGCTGCGCGAAAAAGTCGCTATAACACCTCATTTACGAGCCATCTTCCTGCGTCGCAACTACGGACAAACCCCCGCGATGTCCGCCGGATTCAACCATGCGCGAGGGCGCATCATTATCACTCTAGACGGCGACTTACAGAACGATCCTGCCGATATTCCGATGTTACTGGCCAAACTCGATGAAGGGTACGATCTCGTCAGCGGATGGCGCAAAAAACGCCAAGATGCCGCTCTCACGCGCTTGCTGCCCTCAAAAATTGCCAACTGGCTAATCGGTAAGATTACCGGTGTAAAGATTCACGATTACGGCTGTTCCCTCAAAGCCTACCGCTCGGAATTAGTTGCCGATATGCACCTCTACGGAGAATTGCACCGCTTCCTACCCGCTTTAGCGTTTATTGAAGGTGCGAGAATTACCGAACTGCCCGTGCGCCATCATGCGCGTCAGTATGGAAAAAGTAAATATGGTCTAGGACGCACGTTTCGCGTCGTTCTCGACCTCTTAACCGTCTTTTTTATGAAAAAGTTCCTCACGCGCCCGATGCACGTCTTTGGCTTCCTCGGTATTCTAGCGATTTTAGCGGGACTATTTTTAGGGTTCTATCTCACCTTTGTTAAGTTAGCCTTTGGAGAAAATATCGGCGATCGCCCCCTATTAATCCTATCGGTCGTTCTTCTATTAACCGGGGTTCAGTTATTTAGTATCGGTTTGCTCGGAGAACTGCTGATGCGAACCTACCACGAGTCCCAAGGCAGACCGATTTATCGCGTTCGGGAAGCGATCGAACATAAAGAGAAATGATGAATGCTGAATGATAAATGATGAATGATAAATGGTGAATGGTGAATGGTGAAAAATTAATTTGGCAATGAACGTCTCATAATTTTATCATCCATTATCCATTATCCATTATCCATTATCCATTCTCCATTCATTATCCATTATTCTTCCGTTCCGCTTCCGCCAACGCCTTACGGGGGGACTGACGATGGCGACGATACCAAGTCGCACCGCCGACTAAAAGACTGGTTAAGGTGAGGGCAAAAAGAATCGGTACGACATTCCCTTTTTTCAATGCTTGAATCCCCGCACCTATCATCACAAAAGGCAAAATTCCCGGTATCGTTCCGAGCAGCGTACCGATTAAATAATCGCGAAAACGAATTGACGTTAAACCGGCAGCAAAGTTAACAATTCCGTAAGGAATGAGGGGCAACAAACGGATGGCAAACATATAAAACAATCCCCCTTGCCGCATTTCCGCATCGATCGCTTCCCAGCGTCCTGCAAATTTTCGAGAAACCCACTCTCGTCCGACCGTGCGAGTAAAGGCAAAAGCAACGACGGCTGCGATAATTGCCGCTACGGTCGTCCACAGCGTCCCATCTCGAACGCCAAAAATTGCACCGCCACTGAGGTTAAGGGGGGTAGAGGGTAAGATTAAAAGGGTTCCGAGAGTATAAAGGAGAATATAAACAATCGGGGCCCAAATTCCCGCCTGCTGGAGCCAAATTTGAATCTGTTCTTGCTTAATTCCGCCCAACAGATAAACGCCGATTCCAGTGACGACGACGCAGAAAATAAACAGAAATATTGCTCCAGTTTTTGCTTTCAAAACTTGGTTCTCCTATTAGTCGTTTCCTTTGAATCCGTAAACATCGCGCACTAGATAAATCGGGCGACCTTTCACTTCTTCGTATACGCGCCCGATATATTCGCCAATAATCCCTAATGTAATCAGTTGAATGCCGCCTAAAAAGAGAACGGCAACGATAATCGAGGCATAGCCTGCGACATCAATCCCAAAAACTATTGTTCGCAATACGAGAAAACTTGCATAAATCAAAGAAACCAAGGAGATCGATAAACCGATATAACTCCAAATTTTTAAAGGCACAAAACTAAAAGAAGTAATGCCATCAATAGCAAAGTTCCATAGTTTCCAGTAGTTCCAGGTCGTCGTTCCTTTCAGACGCGGTTCGCGATCGAATAGAATAGAGGTTTGCTTGAAACCGACCCAAGCAAATAAACCTTTCATAAAGCGCGTCCGTTCGGGCAGTTGTTTGAGCGCTTCGACAACGCGACGGTCGAGGAGTCGAAAGTCTCCGGTGTCGCGGGGAATCGGAACGCGGCTCATTTTTCCGATCGCGCGATAAAAAGCATCGGCAGTGAAGCGCTTTAGCCAAGTTTCGCCTTGGCGCGATCGCCGCGTCCCATACACCACATCATACCCTTCTTCCCATTTTAAGACTAATTGTTCGATCAGTTCGGGCGGGTCTTGGAGATCTGCATCAATGGGAATGACAGCAGTACCCGTAGCGTAATCTAAGCCCGCTGTCAGTGCAATTTCTTTACCGAAGTTACGTGAGAGATTGATAATCTTTATAGCTGGATTGCGTTGGTGATGCGCGATCGCGCCCAGCAATGTATTATCCTTACTGCCATCGTTGATGCAAACAATTTCGTAACTCCTCCCCAGTTTGTCCAGAACGGTTTCCAGACGTTCAAACAAAGCATTAAGATTCGGTTCCTCATTATAAAGAGGAACGACAATCGACAGTTGAACCTCATCTGAGTCTGAGGACATGAGAGTCAGAGTTAAAAATTAAAAATAAAAAATAGGGATAGAGAGAGAAGAGTAAACGCGACCCTACAATTTTTGCTCTCTCCTATCCCGAATATTCTACGCCTCAATCGGCGTGCTGGCGATACCATTCAATTGTGTTTTTCAAACCCTGCCGAAAATCCGTCTCGGCAACAAATCCAAACGCTTCCTTGGCCCGCGTTGTATCCAAACAGCGACGCGGCTGACCGTTGGGTTTGTCGGTTTGCCAAACAATTTCGCCTTCAAATCCCATCAATTCGCAAATCGTTTCTACCAAATTGCGGATAGAAATTTCGGCATTGGTTCCCAGGTTCACGGGTTCGGAACTCTCATAAGCTTGCGTCGCCATGACAATCCCGCGCGCCGCATCGGTTGAATAAAGAAACTCGCGCGTCGGACTGCCATCGCCCCAAGCGGGTAATTGCTTGTCTCCGCGTTGCTGGGCTTCATAAACTTTGCGAATTAGGGCAGGAATGACGTGGGAACTGTCGGGGTTAAAATTATCTTCCGGACCGTAGAGGTTGACGGGTAGTAGGTAGATGCCATCAAACCCGTACTGCTGGCGATAAGCTTGTAATTGTACCAACAGAGCTTTTTTCGCAACACCGTAGGGGGCGTTAGTTTCCTCCGGATAGCCATTCCAAAGGTCGTCCTCCTTAAAGGGAACGGGAGTAAATTTGGGGTAAGCGCAAATCGTACCGACGCAGACAAACTTCTCCACGCCCGCTTGGTAAGCGGAGTGAATCAGTTGCGTCCCCATCATTAAGTTGTCGTAAAAAAGTTCGGCAGGTTTTTCTCGGTTTAACCCAATACCGCCGACATGGGCAGCGAGGTGAATAATGATATCGCAGTTAGCGGCAACTTTTTGACAGGCTTCTAAAGTTGTTAAGTCGAAATCGCGCGATCGCGGTACGGTTATTTTCTCAGCATCTGCCCCAGACCGCACGAGTTGTTCGACGACCTGTTTGCCCAAAAATCCAGCGCCGCCCGTAACGACGATCCGCTTTGCGCTCAAATCTAGCATGATATTCTGTCTAGTCCTCGATTTAGCAGCAGTCTTTTTAAGAATTCATCCCTATACAACGAAGCCAGAAGCAATCCAATAATTGCGAGCCTTAATCTAGAGACAGAGCCTCATCGGCTGACTTCTGACTTCATCCATCTGCTCGAAGTCTCCTTCAATCTACAGCACTGCCGACATTTTGCCGGATATAAGCATTATCCTTCAACACATTTTCCGAAGCCGAACCATTCGGAGACGACAACCCGAGGGCTGCCAAATCTGCATCGACCATTAACTTTGTCAGCCCCTCAAACGTTACCGACGGTTCCCAGCCCAACTTTTCTTTGGCCTTGGTCGGGTCGCCAATCAAGATATCGACTTCTGCCGGTCGCAGATAGCGCGCATCAAATTCGACGTAATCGTTCCAATCCAAATTGACATGACCGAAGGCAATATCGAGAAACTCTTTAATCGAATACGTTTCTCCCGTCGCGACGACGTAATCATCAGCAACATCTTGCTGAAGCATCAGCCACATTGCTCGCACGTAATCTTTGGCATAGCCCCAATCGCGCTTAGAATCCAAATTGCCGAGATAGAGCTTTTTCTGATGCCCTGCCACAATCCGAGCTAAAGCGCGCGTAATCTTGCGGGTCACGAAAGTTTCGCCCCGACGCGGCGACTCGTGATTGAACAGGATGCCATTGCAGGCAAACAAGTCGTAAGATTCGCGATAGTTTACAGTTTGCCAGTGAGCGTAAACTTTGGCGCAGGCGTAAGGACTGCGGGGATAGAAAGGAGTTGTTTCTTTTTGGGGAATTTCTTGGACTTTCCCGAACATCTCCGAAGAACCCGCTTGATAAAAGCGCATTTCATTGCCCGTGCGCTGCTGGTAGTCGCGAAGGGCTTCGAGAAGGCGCAAAGTGCCAAGACCGACAGCATCGACAGTGTATTCGGGAGAATCAAAACTGACGCGAACGTGGGATTGAGCGCCTAAATTATAAATTTCTGCGGGCTGGACGGCTTCTAAAAGTCTGCCCAAGGTTGTTCCATCAGTTAAGTCTCCGTAATGAAGAAATAACTTTGCCTCCGGGCTGTGCGGATCCTCATAAATATGATCGATGCGGTCGGTATTAAAGGTAGAAGTCCGGCGGATAATGCCGTGAACTTCATAGCCTTTCTCTAGCAACAACTCACTTAAATAAGAACCATCTTGACCGGTGATGCCAGTGATTAAGGCTCGCTTGGGTTGGCTCATGCTCAATTTTCCTGTTCCTAAAATGGTATTGTTCTAGCATCTTGCTAAAACGTTCGGGGCCGCTCTGCTTTATGTCAGTTGTAACTTAAGCTGCTGATTAAGCTCTCCCTAAGTTAACTTAAATTATTTGACAATGGCAGCGTCCCCGGGCAAACTCTCCTCTGCGGTTGGAGAGGGCAGTTTCTGTCCTTACTTACTATTCCCTCGTTGTCGATGGGAATTAATAGGCTCCGCGATCGCGCGGAAACACGATGATGCCAATCGTTTTAATGGCAATGAGTAAATCCAGCCACAAGTTGCGAGAATTGACATAATAGATATCCATTTGCACCCGGCGGTGGTAGGGAATATCGTTGCGTCCGGAGACTTGCCACAGACCCGTAATACCGGGGCGTATGGTCAAGACTTTATCGATATGATGTCCGTATTTGGTGAGTTCGTCGGGAACGAGCGGTCTCGGACCGATAACGCTCATATCTCCCATCAAAACGTTCCAAAATTGGGGAAATTCATCGAGACTGGTATATCTGAGGAATTTTCCGATCGCGGTAACGCGGGGATCTTGACGCAACTTATAGTCAGCATCAAATTCCTGGCGTAATTCGGGGGAGTTAGCGAGCATCTCGGCGAGCATCTCGTCGGCGTTGCTCACCATTGTCCTAAATTTGATACAGCCGAAGGGTTTAAAATTTTTCCCCACCCGTTTCTGGATGTAAAACACCGGCCCGGGGGAATTGATAGCAATCGCAGTTGCCAGCAATAAGTAAAGGGGAGAAAAAACAATCAAAACGGTTAGCGAAAATAGAACATCAAATAACCGTTTGGCGAAATTTCCGTTTAGAGTCTCCAAGAGTAATGACTCTTGCGACTTCCGCCTTGCTTCGGCTGCGAAAATACGTCTTTCTTTCGAGCCGCGCAAGATTTTAACGGAGACAAGTTGGCTATGAGCAGTCATCTTACTCCTTCACTTCAGTTCACTTCACACCACATGAATCCCGATCGTCTTGCCTACAAGATACCAGATGAGCGCGATTTCTCCAGGAATTCGACTAATCCGATCGAGGTTTCATCCATTTTAGGGCTTAAATTCCCGATCGGCGCGATCGAGAAACGCTAAATACTGCTCGCTAAATACATTTGGTGCGAATTTCAGCGCTTGCTGGCGACAATTTTCTGAGTGAAGGGCGGAACTGGAGTTCTCAAACTCTTGCACGGCGGCGATTAGACTGGCGGGGGTTTGCTCGGGAAAGAGCAAGCCGGTTCCCGTCTTAGGATAATCTCGAAAGTCGAGGACGGTTTCGGTTGCGCCGCCGACTCCGTAGGCAATGACGGGCGTGCCGCTGGCTTGGGCTTCGACGAGGGCAATGCCAAAGTCTTCGATAGCGGCGTAAACAAAGGCTTTGGCGCGCGCCATATAGTCTTCGACGACGCGGTTGGGCTGCGCGCCGAGGAGTTGAATGTTGGGTTGGGCAATTTTGCGAATGCGATCGAGTTCGGGTCCGGAACCGATAATAATCAGGGGGCGCTGGAGTTGGTTGAAGGCGCGGACGATGAGGGCGACTTGTTTGTAACTCACTAAGCGGCAAACAGTAAGGTAGAAGTCTTCTTTTTGCGGTTGAAAGCGAAAGCGCTCGACATCCACCGGGGGATAAATGGGGGTTGCTTCTCGTCGATAGCAGCGCCAAATCCGGCGGGCGGTATAGCGGGAGTTGGCGATGAAGTAATCGACGCGATTGGCGGAGATGACATCCCATTGGCGCAGGCGATGCAGGAGGTAGCGCGTCGCCCAACCGGGGAGTCCTTGTCCCATCCGACTGCTGTTGAGGTAATCGAAGGTTAAGTCCCAAGCGTAGCGCATCGGGGTGTGGCAGTAGCAGATGTGTAACTGCTGGGGGCGGGTTAATACGCCTTTGGCGACGGCGTGGGAGGAGGAGAGGATGATGTCGTACTCGCGCAGATCGAATTGCTCGATCGCGAGCGGTAATAAAGGTAAATACTTTTGTACGCCAGAGCGCGATCGCGGGAGATGCTGTAAAAAGGTCGTGCCGATTTTGCGCTCGAAAAGATAGCTATCGGGATTGCTCGATTCAAAATCAATCAGAGCATAAAGATCCGCTTCTACGATCTCTAAAATCGCGCGCACGACGAGTTCGGAACCTCCCGTCGCTTTCGGTGTCAACCATTCGTGTACCAACGCCGTTTTCATTGCCACTCCAGCGTTAAGGGGCGAGGCGATCGCTTACTTTTTGCCCATGCAATACTCATTCACGCCTTTCACTAATTCTGGCTCGGGTTGAGTGGCTCGCTGCAAGCTACTCAGCGCAGCTTCGGCTCCCGGACGGTCTTTCTTTTCATAGGCTTGGACGTAAGCTCGGGTCGCCTTAGAAATGTCTTGATACATATTGACAAAACCGTTGCGATACTCTTCAAGTGGCTCGTCACTAATTTGAAGAGCTTGCATTTCCTCCGCTGCTTTGTCCATTGCATCGGCTGCCTGCAAAATTGCTTGAGGTTCGTTAGTCTGTCCGTTATCGGTCAGTTGCGTGGCTTGATTGACAAATCGGTTGGCAGTTTGAATAATTCTGTCGCACTGAGCGACTTTACTCTCAGTACAACCGAAGGTCAGCAAAATTATTGCAGCGCTTGCGGCTCTTAACACCGCTCGGGACAAACAGAGCATCACTCCTCTCCGGATCGATAACGTTAGAATGGGCGGGGATTGGGGTTTAGCGTCCCAATTCCCAGGGAAAAACTCGAACCATCGAGCTTTCATGCCGAACTTTAAGTTTACACTGTACCCTAAAAATGAAAGTTCGTCGCGCCGCGATCGCGACCCGCGACAATTTCCGATTCAAACCGTTCTAAAGGTAGGATAAAAGACGATCTCGCGCTGATGGGGGCAACTCTGAATGTTGGAATCTCTGGATTTGGAACGCACTCTCGATAAAGAGACTTACGCCGCACAAATTGAAGAATTGATGTTGCAGTTGCGTTCGCTGCAATTAACCTGTCGGGAGAAAAAACTACCGGTTATTGTCGTCCTCGAAGGGTGGGCCGCCGCCGGAAAGGGCGCATTGGTCAAAAAAATGGTCAACTATATGGATCCGCGCGGTTTTGTCGTCCAATCCATCGTTGCCCCCACCCTACAAGAAGCAGCTTATCCATTTCTGTGGCGCTTTTGGCAAAAACTGCCCTCCCAAGGCGCGATCGCGATTTTTTATCATAGTTGGTACACCCACGTCCTCGAAGACCGACTTTTCAAGCGCTTGCTGCCCCCCGAAGCCCCCCAAGCAATGACCCAAATCAATGCCTTCGAGCGCCAGCTAGCTGATGATGACACAGCTATTGCTAAATTTTTTATTCATCTGTCTCGCAAAGAACTCAAAAAACGCCTCAAAAAAATGGGCGAGGATGAGCTTACGGCGTGGCGCGTTCGTCCTGAAGATTGGCAGCAAGCAAAACGTTACAAAGAATACAGCACTCTCGTTGAAGATATGCTAATGCAAACCAGTACCGGCGTTGCCCCTTGGACGCTAGTTGAAGGGAATTGCTCGCGCTGGACTCGGGTAAAAGTCCTATCCCAACTGGTCGCTACTTTAACCGAAGCCCTCGAACGGCAGGCCGTTCGCATTCCGCCGCCGAATTTGCCGCCGCAAAGCGAACTGTTGCCCACCGAACCCAATCTCTTAGCCGAAGTCGATCTCAGTGTCGCCCTCGACAAAGAGACTTACAAGCAAAAATTGCGAGCGGCGCAAATCGATTTACTCGCCCTCCAGCGCGCCATTTATCAAGAACGAATTCCCGTCGTGCTGCTGTTTGAAGGCTGGGATGCAGCCGGGAAGGGCGGTGCGATTAAACGCCTCACCGACAGTCTCGACCCGCGCAGCTATAAAGTGAATACCTACGCCGCCCCCACCAGCCAAGAAAAAGCCCATCACTATCTTTGGCGATTCTGGCGCGATCTCCCGCCCGATGGCATTATCGGGATTTTCGATCGCAGTTGGTACGGGCGCGTCTTAGTCGAGCGCGTCGAAGGGTTCGCAACCGATATCGAGTGGCGGCGCGCGTTTCAAGAAATTAACGAATTTGAGGCGCAGTTGCGAACCGCTGGCTACGTGCTAGTGAAGTTCTGGCTGCACATCTCTCAAGACGAGCAACTGCAACGCTTTGAAGCCCGGAAAAACAATCCGCTTAAAGCTTATAAACTGACCGAAGAGGATTGGCGCAACCGCGAACGCTATCCCCTCTACAACGTTGCTGTCAATCAGGCGATCGCGCGCACCAGTACGCCTATTGCCCCGTGGACGATTGTCCCCGGAAATGACAAGAATTATGCTCGCGTTTTTGTCATCGAAACTGCGATCTCCGCCATTAAAGCCCAATTAAAACAAAACTCTAAATAAAAATGTTTGTTTTTCGCAGCCAAGTGAACCGCTAATCGGGTATAAAGGACTTTGGGAGAAATGCTGGGAAACCTCTCCAGGAAGAAACAATAATTCATTGGGAACAGGGGTCAAATGTTTTTACTTCTGACACGGCTGCTATTATGGCTGCTGGTTGGCTACCTCATCTATTTCGTTCTCATCGCTTGGCTGACCGATCGGTGGCGGGCGATTATCGGCACGATCTTAATTTGGTTTACCCTGACCGTTGGCTTCTACGATCCCAGCTTTGTCGGGATGTCCTATTTGTGGGAAATACTTGCCTTTTTCCTCAAACCCCTCGGTCTGGCGATTATCTTAGTGTACGTCGGGCTGCAAAAGCTCTTGGACGATAAGGCCAAAGCCTTGGGACGCAAACTGATTATCAGCGGTTTGCTGGTACTGCTCGTGACGAGCAATCCTTTTTTGAGCTACAAAGCCGCCCAGCGAACCGAGTACGAGTGGACGCGCCTTAATGACATTCGTCGCGAGATTGCCCCGACGGTGAGGAAAAATGCTTCTGCGATTGTCTTAATCGGTCACGGGACAACCGATAGTGCCGTGTTAACCGGCAATCCCCGTTACAATCCCTCAGAACTGAACAATTTTAGTAACGGTTCTCGGATCGAATTGGGTGAATCTGGCGATCGCATCCTCTATACCGCCGCCCTCTATCGACAACAACGTCGCAACGCTTTTGCGCCTTTAGTAATCGTTGCCGCTGCCCCCCGAGAAAACTTAACCAGTAAAGAAATTCCCGTAGAAGCTGAAAAGATTGCCTCTCTGCTCGAACGTCTGGGCGTATCGAGCAGCGATATTATCCTGGAAACCGAAGGGAAAAATCTTCACGAGATTGCTCTCAATGTTAAAGAAATTTTGAGCGATCTCAATATCCCCAATCGACCGATTATGGTCGTAAACTCCGCCATGCACATGAGGCGCACGGCAACAGCGTTTATGGCGGTTAAATTAAATGTAATCTCTCGTCCGACCGACTTTCATACCGCCCAGCCTCCCCAATCGCCCGATCGCCGCATCGGAGTGACTGACTTTATTCCCACAGCCGATGCTCTCGCTTTGATGAGTAAAGTGGTAGAAGAATATTTGGGGCTAATTTATTACTTCCTACGCGGTTGGGGCGAACCCATTGTTATTTAACAGACGAGGGATCGCGAATGATTGACCCTGAATGACAGTGATTTGAGGCGGGTGGCGTTTCCCACCCTACGAAATCTTGGTAGGGACGTTACCAATCAACACGCCTACAGCCCAGCAATTCTTTCGGATTGGGTGTGTTATTCGACTAAACTCCAACCGAGTTTCTGGCTACAATCAAAGCGCTCAAACAATTAATAACTGATGAGTGAACTGCGCGTACTCTGCCTTGGAGAAATATTATTCGATCGCCTTGCCGACCAACCCGGGCGAGAAATCGAAGAAGTGGAATCGTGGACGGATTACCCCGGTGGCGCGCCTGCTAACGTCGCTTGCGGGCTGGTGAAATTAGGAACGCCCACCGCTTTTATCGGTTGCATTGGTGAAGATCCGGTCGGAACGGAACTTTTTTCGGTGTTGGAGTCGGCGGGCGTGGAGACAATGGGAGTTCAACGCCATCCCACCGCACCGACGCGAAAAGTGTACGTGGTGAGATCGGAAAATGGCGATCGCGCTTTTGCTGGTTTCGGCGATCTGCCCGCTGATGCTTTTGCTGATGCTTATTTACAAGCCGATGCGCTGCCGGAAAATCTGTTTCAAGTGGCGGATTTTTTGGTACTGGGGACGTTAGAACTCGCTTACCCAGAAACGCGGAAGGCAGTCTTTCGCGCTCTGGAATTTGCAGATCGGCATAACGTTAAAATCGTCGTTGATTTTAACTGGCGACCGATGTTTTGGAGGGATGAAAGTGAAGCGAGATCGCACATCCACGATTTGTGGCCTTATGTGGATTTCCTGAAAATGACGGATGAAGAAGCCCAAAAAGTTTTTGGGACGGAAGATGCGGGCGCGATCGTGCGTCGATTAAACTCCGTTGAAGGCGTTCTCATCACTGCGGGCGGCGATAAGCCCGTGAGTTATTGCATCAGTGAAACCGAAGGTCGCGTCGATCCCTTCGCAGCGAATGTCAGCGATACCACTGGGGCGGGCGATGCCTTTTTAGCTGCTTTCCTCCATCAACTGTGCCAGCGCGGGATCGCTTGCTTGCAAAATCCAGACATGGCTCGCGAAATCGTTACTTATGCTTGTGCGGCGGGGGCTTTAACGACAGAGAGACCGGGCGCGATCGCCGCTCAGCCTACAGCGGGCGAAGTGGAAGCCTTTCTCGAACGCCATCCGAATTAGGGGCAAGTTTACGGGGGTTAGTCGCTCAATTTTTAGGCAATAATTAGGTTGCTCGGACGACGCATGAATTTAAGGCAAAAATTACATGAGTCCTGAAGATTTGTAGTGCAGAATACCAAATTTTTGCCGAGCTTTACCTACCCTTAAGTCAAGCGAACGCAATAAAAAGTAACGACCGAGGCTTTACCGAATTGCGATATGTTGACCGTTCCCAATTACAGAACTCAAAAATCCAATGATAGCGGCAAAGGGTGTAGGTAAAGTCTATTTAGTTGGGGCGGGGCCGGGAGATCCGGGCTTGCTAACCGTGAAGGCAAAGGTATTATTAGAATGCGCCGATGTTGTCGTCTACGATGCCCTCGTCAGCCCGGAAATTATTAACTTAATTAGCCCGCACGCCGAGCAAATTAATGCGGGCAAACGTCGCGGCCGTCATTCGTTACCCCAAGAAGAGACGACGCAATTGTTAATCGAACAAGCGCAAACTCATGCGGTTATCGTTCGTTTGAAAGGCGGGGATCCCTTTGTGTTCGGGCGCGGCGGCGAGGAAATGGAAGATTTGATCGCGGCGGGCGTTCCAGTGGAAGTCGTACCGGGGATTACGTCGGGGATCGCCGCCCCCGCTTATGCCGGGATTCCTCTGACTCATCGCAACTATAGTTCTTCGGTCACGTTTGTAACGGGACACGAAGCGGCGGGGAAATATCGCCCGCAGGTGAATTGGTCCGCGATCGCGCAAGGTTCGGAAACGACGGTGATTTATATGGGCGTTCACAACCTCGGTTATATTATCGAACAGTTTATCGCCGCCGGACGCAGCCCCGAAACGCCGATCGCGCTGATTCGCTGGGGAACGCGCCCAGATCAAGAGCAGTTAATTGGGACGCTAGAGACGATTGTAGAGCAGGTCGAGGCGACGGGGTTTGAAGCGCCCGCGATCGTTACGATTGGGGAAGTTGTCAATTTGCATTCGGTTTTAGCGATTAAATAGGGGATCGGCAAGCGGGCGATTTCCTGGGTGCAAGTGCAGTTCTTTTTAAGAGCGGCGAGATAATTCGATCGGCTTGCGAATCGATTGCAGGCTAAGATAAACCTTGGTTCCTGCTTGCAGTGCGATACGATTTGTCCCAATGTCGATTCGATTATTCTCCCTCGGCGGGTTCGTTCTGATCCCTTTATTTTTGTTTTCCGCGATCGCGATCGCGTTGATTGTCGAGCGCTTATACTTTTGGTGGCGCATTCAAAAGTATCAAATCCCCGTTATCCGAGAGTTTCTGCTGCTTTACCCGGAAAACCCGCTAGCAGCTATTGCGAGTTTGGAGAAAAACGAAAACTTGCCGATGGCGCGCATTTTTTTAGCGGCTTTGGAACTGAAGGAACCAACGCCAGAAGATTTGCGATTGGCGTTAGAAAGTGCAGCGCAAGCTGAAATTTTGCTTTTTAAACGCTTTAATACGATTTTTGAAACCATTATTGCGGTTGCGCCTCTCTTAGGACTGTTGGGAACGATTTTAGGATTAATTGAGGCGTTTGCAAATTTGAAGTTAGGGGATGTGGGGGGAACCAATCCATCGCAAGTTAGTTTTGGAATTAGCGATGCGCTCATTACCACAGCAGTGGGTTTAATTGTTGCAATCTTTACGCTTTTATTTGCGAATTATTTTCGAGGTTTGTATCGTCAACAGCTATCGTTAATCCAAAGATATGGCGGTCAATTTGAACTGTTTTATCGCCACTTTTACCACAATAAAAATAAGAATTTATAATAAGAAATATAGCGCTACTTTCTTTTTATTATACGTTTCTTGACGCACAAAAGTCTTAGCTGGTGGGCGCTGCCCACCCTACCCAATGTCCTTTTACCACAATAAAAAGGCGATATAATTTCATTATTTATTATTTATCATTCATTATTCATTATTTTAAAAGCGCGCCTTAGCTGAGTTTAGCTTTCCCTTCGTAAACCTCTGAGGACTAGACGGCTTAACTCAAGCGGGCTCGGGCTACCCCGGTTCATTCACTTCGAGGAAGTCAAACTGGAATACTGGGGTAGCCCGAAGCCCGTACAGTCAAGAGACGGCTAGTGAAGCATGGCTGAACTGAACGCAAGGGCGGCGATCGCACCGTCCGGATTGCAAGGTTAATTCTAAAAGCTGACTCGCGGGCGCGCGATCGCTATTTTAATCGAAAACCCGAGTTTCGGCAATGCGATCGCGCTGACGATGGTAGAATCCGATCGCACCGCTCGGAGGGGGAGGATGGGCGCGTTTATTTTAGGATTGATGCTGGGAGTTTTGGCAGGGGTTGCGATCGCGTTTGGGTTATCTCGCAAGCAGCTTGCTGAAGCCGAACGAGAGAAACAATTGGCGCTGCGACAACAGCGGGAAGTTTTAGAGGGCGATCGCGAATTGCGCTTGCGATCGCTTTCCCAAACCTTGCAAGCCGATTGCAATTTAAGATTGCAAGCGCAAGAATTAGCGTTGAAAGCCAAGATTTCTGCTATAGAAGCTCGGAATCGGCAACAATTAGACGAACGCGAAACTACTCTTTTAGCGCCGGAACTGACCGAACCCGAACTCGAACCGCTTAACAATTTTCAGCAGTACGAATCTTTACTCGATCTTCTCGATGAAGATGAAGAAACAGAAGATTAAACTAATGATGAATTTCTAAACTTAAAACATAACATCCTAACTGCAACTGGTCTGCCCACAGTTCGTACTCGATACGCAAACTATGAGGCAAAGGACTACCTTCAAGAATCAAACTGCGCGTAAAATTCCGCAAGCGAAATGCACCTCGCGCGTTATTCATATCTTCATACAGCCAATAGCGAGTTATCCCATAAACTCCCTGTTCCCAAAAGTGACGATAGCCTAACTTGCCATTGCCTTGCATCGTCATAATGGCGCGATAAGGAGAAAGTTCCAGCCATAGCAGTCCCTTATTCGTCTCCAAAGCGGAAGGCTCGGATTGGGGCGATTCCGAAGGAATTTCCAAGGTAGAAACGGGAAACGGTGCTTGGTTTAGAAGCAAGTGAAAGCGATCGCGATCTTTTTGATATAACGTTGCAGCCGTCTCTACCGTAAACCAAATCGGCAGATCGAGAGAAATCAACGACAAACAAACCGGCCTGCGATGATGGGTTAGCATTTCTGAGGTTAGGGTGTAGAGTTTATGTTTGGAGCTTGAGCGCTGGGAGAAAGCGGGTGAGTGCAAAAAAGATATTCCTCAACCACTCGGTTCCCAATCAAATGTTCCTGAATAATCCGTTCGATCGCATCGGGTGTAGCATTTCTATACCAAACACCATCTGGATAGACCAGTAGGATCGGACCGGCGGCGCAAACCCGCAAGCAATTCGCCTTGGTGCGAAAGACGTAAGGCGAATCGAGTTTTTTGGGCGAGTCCAGTCCTAATTCGCTCAAGCGCCGTTTCAGATAATTCCACGCTTGCAAGCTGACTTCTTTCGAGCAACACAGAGGTTTTGTTTGATCCGCACAAATAAAAATATGTCGTTCGATGCGCTCGATCCCCAATTGTTCCACACTCTGGCTTAAAACCTCTTTAATGGGAGGTAGCTGGGTTTGATTGGCATCATCGTCGATCTGCACCATAAGTCTTGTTACCGGAGGAATCTTGACAACTCCCCTTGCTTGATACAAAGACAGCCGCTAACAACACCATAGCAAATGTCTGCTCGGATTCTACATCTGCCTTCGCTCTCGTCCTACCCCAAAAAAACACTGGACATAACCCAAGCGATTAAGATATAATTAAAGACTGTGAGTTTTTCCTAAAGTCATGAACGCGGCAGAAGTTATCCGTTCCATAGAAGCGGAATTTATTAAAGATGACCGGCCGGAAATCTTCGTCGGCGACACGATCCGCGTCGGCGTAAGGATTCTGGAAGGTGGCAAAGAGCGGATTCAGCCTTACGAAGGCACTGTGATTGCCATGCGCAATGGCGGAATCAATGAAACGATTACCGTGCGTCGAATCTTCCAAGGTGTTGGAGTCGAGCGGGTTTTTCTGCTCCATTCCCCCCGGATTGCGAATATTAAAGTCGTGCGTCGAGGTCGAGTGCGTCGGGCTAAGCTGTACTATTTACGCGATCGCGTCGGTAAAGCCACCCGGATTAAGCAACGCTTCGATCGCTCCCTCTAAAACCCGAATTTGCCAATCGGCGTGCTTAAAAAGCCCCCTCATGCGCTAAACTAGATCGAGTGGAAGATCGAACCCAAGTTTGAAAATCCTCCAAAGTGCGCTCTTAGTTCAGTTGGTAGAACGCAGGTCTCCAAAACCTGATGTCGGGGGTTCAAGTCCTCCAGGGCGCGTTGGTACACTCTCATAAAGAGCAACCCGAGCCGTAGGGCAAAGTCTAGCTCTAGATCGCGATTTCCGAAAGGAGGAGCGATCGGCTAGACTAAAGGGAAAGAGCCATCCCTCGCTCGCGGGGAGGAAACCACTCGCTATCTAGAACAACCAAGTAAAGAGGGGAGTAGAGACTGTGGCGAAAAAAGAGGTATCAAAAGAAAAGGTGACTGACAGCAAACCGACCATTCAAAAAAGCGTTCCCGAAACCCCGGAAACGCAAAGCGGCTTTAGTCCGACCGAGTTTTTTGGAGACACTCGAGAGGAACTCTCCAAAGTCATCTGGCCTTCCCAGCAACAATGGATTGGCGAATCAGCCGCTGTAATTTTAATGGTGACATTAGTTGCAACCACCATTTACCTTGTCGATAACTTGTTTAGTTGGTTAGCAAAAGCGGTATTTTGATGAGTTATACCTCTGACGAACTCGAAGAATACAAAGACCCAGAACAGGAGGGCAAAGCCTTAGCCAAGCAAGCCCGTTGGTACGCCGTTCAAGTGGCCTCGGGTTGCGAAAAGCGAGTTAAGGCCAACCTCGAACAGCGCATTCGCACTCTGGATGTAGCGGACCGCATTCTCCAAGTGCAAATTCCGCAAACACCCACCGTCAAAGTTCGCAAAGACGGCGCTCGCCTCCACGGTGAAGAAAAAGTCTTTCCCGGCTACGTTCTCGTACAAATGTTGTTGGACGATGACGCATGGCAAGCCGTCAAAAACACGCCCAACGTGATTAACTTCGTTGGTGCCGAACAAAAACGTCCTTATGGACGGGGGCGAGGTCACGTTCGACCCGTACCCCTCAGTCCGACAGAAGTCGAGCGCATCTTTAAACACGCGCAAGAACAAGAACCCGTTGTCAAAATCGACATGGCAGTGGGCGATAAAATTTTGGTGCTTTCCGGACCGTTTAAAGACTTTGAAGGCGAAGTCATCGAAGTTAGCCCCGAACGGAGCAAACTGAAAGCCCTACTCTCCATCTTCGGACGCGATACGCCCGTAGAATTGGAATTCAATCAGGTACAAAAACAAAGCTAGTAATGGCAAAAAAAGTCGTCACAGTAATTAAATTAGCCTTGCCAGCCGGTAAAGCTAACCCCGCCCCTCCGGTCGGTCCCGCCTTGGGTCAGCACGGGGTGAACATCATGGCGTTCTGTAAAGAATACAACGCCAAAACCGCCGACAAAGCCGGAACGATTATCCCGGTAGAAATTTCGGTGTATGAAGACCGCAGCTTTAGCTTCGTTCTCAAAACCCCGCCTGCTTCGGTGTTAATCCGTCAAGCAGCCGGAATCGAACGCGGTTCGAGTACGCCCAACCGTCAAAAAGTTGGCTCGATTACCCGCGCCCAACTCGAAGAAATTGCCAAAACGAAAATGCCCGACCTCAATGCTAATGACATTGACGCGGCAATGAAAATCGTGGCAGGAACCGCTCGCAACATGGGCGTAGAAGTTAAAGAATAATTCAACATTAGTCTGGGGAGAAGTTGAAACTTCGCTCGCACCCAAGGAGAGAACAATTACATGGTTAAAAAAGTGTCGCGCCGCCTGAGAGAGGCGCAAGCAAAGGTTGAAGAACGCGCTTACGAACCCACAGAAGCGCTGAACCTGTTGAAAGAGACAGCAACCGCTAAGTTTGACGAAACCGCAGAAGTTCACATCCGCTTGGGGATCGATCCTAAGTATACCGACCAGCAGTTGCGGACGACGGTGACGTATCCCAAAGGAACCGGGCAGAAAGTTCGCGTTGCTGTTATCGCGCGCGGTGAAAAAGTGACCGAAGCGAGCAACGCTGGAGCCGATATCGCTGGTTCGGAAGAACTCATCGACGAAATCCAAAAAGGAATGATGGATTTCGATAAACTCATCGCCACGCCCGATATGATGCCGCAGGTGGCAAAGCTCGGACGACAACTCGGCCCTCGCGGGTTGATGCCCTCGCCGAAGTCGGGAACGGTGACAATGGATTTAGCAGGCGCGATCGCGGAATTCAAAGCCGGTAAAATAGAATTCCGGGCCGATCGTACCGGCATCGTTCATGTTATGTTTGGTAAGGCCTCCTTTTCAGCCGAAGACTTGCTCGCGAATCTGAAAGCCCTTCAGGAAACCGTCGATCGCAACCGTCCTTCCGGTGCAAAAGGTCGCTACTGGCGCACGATGTACGTGACTTCTTCAATGGGACCTGCGATCGAAGTCGATATTACAGCACTGCGCGACTTAAAAGCTACTGATGCAGCGTGAGGTTTAGAACCATCGATTTAAAAAAGTCCCTACAACTGAATCAATCGCTCTAAACAGCACGCCCGAGATAGCAGGGGCCATCAAGCTTAAATATCCTGCCGAGGTCGAACAGATTTTAGAGTTCGGAATTTGGAACGCTTGCCGGAAAAGCTCGCTCGTCCAATCTCGAGAACTCTGAATGAATGAAACCCCGGCAATCAACAGCCGGGGTTTTTTGAATACGGGTAAGAACTGCCCACGCCCACAAGGAGGTGAACGGGACAATGGGAAGAACGCGGGAGAGTAAAGAGGGCGTAGTCGCAGAGTTAAAAGAATGCTTAGACGAAGCCCAAGTCGCCCTGATTATCGACTATAAAGGTCTGTCGGTCGCCGAAATCAGCGACTTACGCAATCGCTTGCGCCCTGTCGGGACGCAATGCAAAGTCGCCAAAAATACGCTGATGCGGATTGCGATTGGCGAAGAAGAACGGTGGCAGCCGATGCAGGAATTCCTCAAAGAATCCACAGCGGTACTCTTCGTTCAAGAAGACGCAAGCGCGGCGATTAAAGCCTACAAAGCCTTCCAAAAAGACACCAAAAAAACCCAATTACGCGGCGGTGTTATGGAAGGGCGCGCCCTGTCGCAAGCGGACGTAGAAGCGATCGGCGATTTGCCGTCCAAAGAGCAACTCTACGCTCAAATTGCTGGCGGTATCAACGCAGTCGCGACCAAATTGGCTGTGGCTATCAACGAAGTGCCGTCTTCTTTGGCGCGCGCGCTGCAAGCCGTTGCGGATAAAGACAAAGCCGACGACGCAGCTTAGTTGGAATTCAAAATTGTTGAAATTTTAACGAGTGCTTGAATTCCACCGTACCAACTTGCAAACACTTTATTTTTTTAAGGAGAAAACCAAATGTCTGCTGTTACCGATGAAATTTTGGAAAAGTTAAAATCCCTGACTCTGCTCGAAGCCTCAGAATTGGTTAAGGGCATTGAAGAAGCTTTCGGCGTGAGCGCTGCTGCTCCTGCTGGCGGTATGATGATGATGGCTCCGGGTGCTGGTGGTGCTGCTGGCGGCGGCGAGCCGGTTGAAGAGAAAACCGAATTTGATGTCGTTCTCGAAGAAGTTCCCGCCGACAAGAAGATTGCCATCCTCAAAGTCGTGCGCGCTATCACCGGTTTAGGCCTCAAAGAAGCCAAAGAATTGGTGGAAGCTGCTCCCAAGCCCGTCAAAGAAGCTGCTCCCAAAGAAGAAGCAGAAAATATCAAGAAGCAGCTTGAAGAAGCTGGCGGTAAAGTCAGCGTGAAGTAGTCTTAGCTGACTGATTGAAACAAGAAAACCCGGCTTCCCTTCCTAAAAGAAAGGAGCCGGGTTTTTGTGTTGACAAGAATTAAATGTTGTGTTACTAATTTCAGGCGATATAGCGCTACTTGAACCGTGAAGATACGTTCCTAAACGCACCAAAGTCTTGGCTGGTGGGCGCTGCCCACCCTACTACAAAATGTTCTAATCGCTCTGTGTAACGCTATATTTTTAGGCTTGCGCCCACAGAGTGCGAACATCACCTTCCGGCATCCAGCTTTCAATTTCCTGAATGCGTTCTGGGGAAAGTTCTCTTTTAGTCGCCGTGAAGACGGCTTTTACCGCTTGCTTGCGCGCCGCATCTTTATCTTCATTATCTCTTTGGAAACCGCTTTCATTGGCTACGCGGAAGAGGAAGCGATCGGAATCGATCTCAAAAATTCCAGGACCTTTCCAAGGGGGACGAACGCGACTTAAAAAGCCGACTAATGGATTAGTATCTTTCCACAAATCGGTCACTTCCATTTGCAGGGCTTTTTCTTTAGTTGGCATCGCTTCTTCATGCAGTTCGTCAGCGACGCGATCCGCTGCTTCCGTTGTCATTACGTCGCGCATAACGCGAAACACGACTTCTGTGAAGTCTCTAGCATCGTAAGGATCGGCAAAGCCACCTTCCACCATAACGTATTCTAAAAAAGAGCGATTTGCATCAGCTAGTTCTGCTCTTGAATCCGCGACTTCAGTCGTATCATTTTGGGGGGAGTTGGGCTTTAAGGTTTGGTCTTCCATAAACTATTAAGGGTTGTCTTTTCTAAACCGAGCTAGAAAAAATTGGGTGTTTTATTGCTCTCTTTAGAATGTAGCGAAGGCAATCCGAGCAAACTTCTGTCACCCGGTTCTATCTTTTTCACTCCAGTTGTGCTAAATCTTTTCTGCTAACAAATTAGACCTTATCGCGCGGTATTATATTTTTATCCCAATTCTCCGAGTTCGGACGACACATCTTGAGGCTGAAACCCAGAATATATCTAGGTTTCTTCATTTTTAATTTTTGATTTTTAATTGGTATTAAATTGGCAACTTCTTGCTCCTAGTCAGACAGTACGCGCGATCTGACAGTACGCATTTCAGGCTGCCCGCGCTGCGCCGAGCGACTCCTGTTTCTATTGCGATCGCTCCATCTCTATACGCTACAGCTTATCTCAGTAAATTTGTTGAGTTTTTTTTGATGGAGTATCGCTGAAACTGCTTTCTCAGAACAAATAGCTGGTGCGTCGCTAGAAAACGAGATGAAAAATTTTATACTCTAATTTACGAAATTTAGGAGAGGGCTTGGGTAGCTTAAGTATGGTGACACTCATTTAACTGTCCTGCACTGAAACTCATGAAATTCGACACCTCTAAGCGCACTACCCTACAAGAACCCGTTCAAAGCATCCTACGACTCTGGGAGAAAGAACCCAAACTGAAAGCAAAACACAGCCCCATCGCTGTCGAAGCTTCGTTGAAAAAAGCACTTTCGCCTCGGTTTGAAATCGTTTTTGCTGGGGCATTTAGTGCGGGCAAATCAATGCTGATTAATGCCCTCCTCGGACGCGAACTCCTTTACAGCGCCGAAGGTCACGCGACGGGAACGGAATGCTACATTGAATATGCTGAAGCGGGACAAGAACGAGTTGTTTTAACCTTTTCCAGCGAAGCAGAAATTGGCGAGCAAGTCAAGGTTTTGTGCGAGCGATTGGGGTTAAATATTGAGGGGGATTTTGCTCGTGCTGAAGTCCTCGAACTCTTACAAAAAGCCAGTGCCGCGATTATTCAAACAGAAGGCGGAGAAAGTAAATCCGATCGCGCCAAGCAAGCCAAAGGCTTACAACTCCTGATTGAAGGGTTTACCGCTAATCGCGATCGCATTCATGCGAAGGATAATGCGATTTATTCGATGGAACAGTTGCATTTTTCCAACTTATCAGAAGCAGCGAGTTACGCGCGGCGGGGAAGTAATAGCGCAGTCCTCAAGCGCCTCAATTATTTCTGCTGTCATCCCTTGCTCAACGATGGCAATATTTTAGTCGATTTGCCGGGGATTGACGCGCCGGTGAAAAAGGATTCGGAGTTAACGTATCGTAAGATTGAAGACTCGGAAACTTCGGCAGTGATTGCCGTGCTGAAACCGGCGGCGGCGGGCGAAATGACGAAGGAAGAGACGGAATTGCTCGAAAAGATGCGTTCTAATCCGGGAGTTCGCGATCGCGTTTTTTACGTCTTCAACCGCATCGATGAAACTTGGTACAATACCGAACTTCGCAAGCGTCTCGAAAACCTCATTCAAGAGCAATTTCAGGATATAACACGCTTGTATAAAACCAGCGGTTTGCTCGGTTTCTATGGCAGCCAGGTTAAAGGAACGACGGCACGCGATCGCTTTGGGCTAGATACACTTTTCGCCGAAAATGTCAAGGGTTTCAGCGAGGAAGAAGAAACGCCCCAGTTCGTCAGCGAGTTTAACAATTATTGTGCCAATTCTGGCAAACTCACTCGGACGCAATTTAAAGTTTCTGTTAATGGTTACGATACGCCTAATGAAAATTATACGCGCATTCTCGGGGAATGGGGAAACTCCTTAATCGACCGCCTAATTGAAGATAGCGGTATAGAAGAATTTCGAGCCGGAATTACGCGCTATCTCACCGAAGAAAAGCACCCCCAACTCATTGCCGCCCTCGCCGACGATCTCGCCCCAATTTGTACGGAATTAAAGAATCGCTACTTAGAAATTCGCCGCGATTTAGACAGTCAGCCCCAGGAAATCGAAGCGATGAAAGCGCGGGAATTAGAGCGTTTAAACCAACAACTCCAAGAGGCGGCGAGCGAACTGCAACAATTGCTAGAAACCGAAGTCAATCAAGTGATTACTAACGCCGATCCTGCGTTTGAAGAAGACTTCCAAGCTTTGAAAGCAAAAATGGTGACTCGCCTCGATGAATTGCTGCAAACTTTTTCAGTAATGAAGGCTTATCGCTGCGCGGTTAGTAGTCATCCGCGCAACTCTACTGCGCCGTTAATTGCGGTATTAGTCGAAGCCTTATATTCCTTGGCGAATGACTTAGAATTGGTGTTAGTGGAGTATTCAGAAACCATTGCACGGAATTTCTGCACCCGCCTCCTGCAACGCTTGCGAAAAACCGAAACTTATCGTTCGATTTATCGTTTGCTCGGTAACGATGGCGGGATAGAATTCAAGGTACGAGAACTGGAGAAAGGGTTAATTTCGGGGCTAACGGGAGCGGCAAAAGTAGAGTGCGATCGCTATGTACGCGAAAGTCCTCGTTTTTACGATGAAGGCACTTTTTCGATTTACCAATTCCGGCAAACGTTGCAGCAAACCTCGCAAGGCTACGACGCAGAAAGTATGGTAGAAGCGGAACCAGCGATTCGTCAATTGTTGAAGTTAGATTTCGAGCCGAAAGTTTCACTCACGATTCGCAGTACCTTCCGGCAAACGATTAACCAAACCTTGAAAACCAATTTGTTACCGATGGCGGAACAGCAAAAAGGGGACATTTGCAAGCAATACGGCGCGGCGCGATCGCATCTCGAAAAAACCTTGGAACGGGAAGCATTAGAGAAGCTCTATCGCAATCAAGAACGGCAACAGGAAGTTGAGGAAAATATTGAGGCTTACGGTTGGGCGATTTCTACGATTAACCAATATCTTGATGAGTTGACTCTATTCGACAAGAAGTTACCCGATATTGATGGCTTTCAATTATCCGGCTCGCAAGTTGCCAACAGTGGAATCTTAAAGCGCGCCTAATTAAGTCTATTTTGGTAGACTTAAATGTTGAATCGGAAAATTAATTTAATCGCTGGCTAAGTTGTTTTAACGGTAGGGACGTTATATATAACGTCCCTACCCTATCCCTTGAATAAACTGCGAACTGAGGTAAAAAATAATGTGGAATTCTATTGATATCCCAGGGTTTAAGGATGAAGACATCATTGCCTTTAAAGATAGTCTTGTCAAGCTAGGAAAGTTTATAAATATTCTTGATACTGCAACTAATCAATTTAATGAATTATTGAAAACAAGTTTTGCAGACAATAAACTTAATTTAGATATTCGCTTTAATGAGTCCTGTACTTACGAGCACAGATTCATGAGCGAAAGAGGCGTAGATGTAGAAATCCTCAAATTAAAAGACCCTCGCTGGCAAAAAGGCAAAATCCGCATGAAACTCGTCGTTGAATTCATTCCCGACGAACCGGAAAAAGTTGAATCCGAGTCGCCCCTCGACGATATTCGTCAAGCGCAACTTGCAAAACAAGAGGATTGAACGATACCGAAAAAGTATTCTTTATTTGAGCCTAGCAAATCGGCACAACCCCCTAAAGAGAGAAATTTCTGACTTCTACGACGAGGACTGTTCGGAATCTCTTTTAGGGGGTATGAGTTTTAACGAACATTCATAAAACCGTCTATTTTTTTGTATATAGTGATACGGTTAGCAAAAAAAATAAGTTCAAAACTTTACTCCTATGTCTCTCAAAACAGAAGCACAAGTTGTAAAAGCGAGTCTGGATATCGTCCCGACTCTCATTGAGCATTTAGAGCAAGATCGCATTATCTTGTTACCGATGGATACGCTTTATGGTTTAGTCGTACATGGGGGAAGACCTAAAGCGATCGCAGCTTTACGTGCATTGAAGCAGTTAGGTCAAGAACAACCCTTAACAATTTTAACAAGGGGCGATCGCGTGCGAGAAGTTGCCGTCCTCAATGCGTCAGCAGAACGGATGATTTCTCACTTTCCCTGTCCCGTCACTATGATTGTCGAAGCGAATCCTCAGTTAAACCCAGAAATCACTCAAGGTTTTTCGACAATTTTCATCGCTTGTCCCGATCGCTTCATCTACGATTTAATTGGTGCAATTCCATTTCCCCTCGTCTGTGCTGGTGCGAGAGTTGGTACCGAACCGATTACTCACTTCGATGCAGCAATGCGTTATTTTAGCGATCGCGTCTCCTTAATTGTTCGGGGAGAACGCAGCCATTACGGGCGACGCGGAACGCTCATCGACTTCACCCTAGAATCTCCGACTATTATGAACTTTGGACCGATCTCTGTAGACGATCTCCGACCTTTACTGCCCGAAATTATTCTTCCTTCCCATTTAATGAAGTAGCGATTGTTGCAGGACGATTAAATTATGCCAAAAACGCCCCGAATTTCTATCCCTAAATCCGTTCGAAAATACGTTTTTCAACGCGACAACTTTCATTGCCAAAGTTGCGGAAAAACGCACCTTGAAACCCAACTCACTATCGACCATATTATCCCCCTTGCGACGGGCGGTTCTAACGATATTAGCAATCTACAAACCCTCTGTTTGTCCTGCAATCAACGCAAACAGCATCATTTTGATTCTCGCTTTCGCGGGCGCTTTCGTTAATTGTGCGGGCGGGGAGCGATTCAATTTCATCGCGTCCTCTCAAACTTTGCCATTTTTAGTTAGAATCGTACAAGCCCTTAAATGTTCGTTAACAATCGGAGTTGTGATGAAATTACGACAGTCTTTAATCGGAAGCTTGGTAATCCTCTCCAGTGTAACGACAGTAGCGACAGCACAATATTTTCCAACCCCAGACTCATTCTTACAGCCCGGAGGTTGCTCGAACTGCGACGAAAATGGCGGACGCTGGGGTAACAGAAATTGGCAAGGGGTGAACTGGAGTGGGCGGGAGTTGCGCCAAGCCAACTTAGAAGGCGCTAATCTAGCAATGGCGGATTTGAGTCGCGCTCAAATTTTCGGTTCGACGCTCAAAGATGCCAATCTAACTGGGGCGAATTTAACGGGGGCGACGATTAGAAGTACAGTGCTTCAAGGGGCAGTTCTCAACGGCACGATTTTTAAGAATGCCGAACTTTTTATGATTAGCCTCGAGAACGGACAAATGGAAAATGCCGATTTTAGTGGCGCTCAAATGAAGAACATTTATTTGGGGGGGGCAAATCTTCAAGGCGCGAATTTAATCGGTGCAGATTTACAAAATGCCTTTATGGTGGGAGCGAATTTGATTCATGCGGATTTAAGTGCTGCGGATTTACGAGGCGTTAAGCTAAGAAATTCTATTCTCATTTCAGCCAACCTTCAAAAAGCAGATATGAGAGCGGTAAGTCTCGCTGAAGCTAATCTTTCGGAAAGTCGATTGAGCGGTGCGAATTTAGAACGCGCGGAGTTAGCAAAAGCTAACTTAGAAAATGCAGATCTCAGCGGTGCTAATCTAAAAAATGCGAATTTGGAGCGAGCCAATCTTCGCGGCGCAAATCTTAAAGATGCAATTCTCGATAATATTTTTGAGATGGGGGCAGATTTTTGCGGAGCAACTTTACCCGACGGACAGATTGAAGAATGTCCCGAGGAGGAGGTTCAAGCTCCCATTCCGAACGAAGAGATTTTTATAGATCCTACGCTCAATGAAGAGAATCTTGATATAAATAATAAGGATACCTCTCCTTCGGCTCCTTAAGCAATTTACCTTTTTAACATTTGTCACTTTTTGAAAATTTTTTTGTTGAAGATTTTGTAGATTTTGCTAAGGAAGTAGTTATAGGTTTTGGGAAAACCGGAAACGCGCAGGGAAAAAAGCCAAGTATTGATAAATTTTCCCTGGGTTGCGCGCTGCAACTTAACCAAACTGTCTAAGGAACGCTCGAATAAGTCCATTAATGAAATGGGTAAAACCGTACAGCCATGACTGCCATCGTTAAACTTGAAGTCATAAACATTGTTCAAGGATGTAGCGACTCGAGCTTGAGGAATATCTTGTTCGCATTTTCCGGGATACAAGTACAAGATAGGGGTTGAACTGTTTTGAATAAACTTAGAAATATTGAAGTATTGGTTAACCGCCGGATTGAATTCATGTTTAACTAGGAGGGGATGCAAATCTCTTTCTGTTTCTAAATAGGGAATAAGGGAGAATTGCCCCGAAAAGTTAAAAACTTTTTTTGCATTTAACAGCGCGCCGAATAAGGTAGCAGCATAGCCTCCTGCCGAACTCCCGATGCAAATTATATCTAAGCCTTGAGATTCTTGCTTGAGGAACTCGGCTAATTTTTCGATAGAGTTAATTTCGCCATTGATTCCTTCAAGATACCACTGCTTGAAAACATCTCGCAGGAAAATGACTTTAGCGTAGCTTTTGGGGATATTGCGTTTCCATTCAAAGCGATTGCCTTCTATCACTTTAAGTTTGAATTCTTCCGGCGTATTAGGAAAGTAAATTCCGTGGCTGGAAAAGAAAATATAACAGTCTCTACTTTTACTAGAATTGCCCTCAATGATTTCAAAATTTTTGTGGTTTTGATAGACTTGAAAAACTTCGGGAATGTCGAGTTGATGACGCATCGTGACTGACATGGGGTTGAACCTCGAGAAAGCAGTACGATTTTAGCAAGGAAGAGGGGGGAGTGTGTGAATTATGAATTATGAATGGTAAGTGCTGAGTGGTAAATGGTAAAGGTTGAGGGCTGAATTACGAATTACGAATTACTAACTACGAATTACTAAGGGGGGATGGGGTGATTGGCTTAGCGCAGAGGCCACCAGGAAACTTTATCGCGCGTTTTACCGTATACTTCTTTTAGGCCTTCGGGATCGATCGCGCGTACCGAATCGCTGGATGTTTCATTGCCTTTTGCTGCTTCGAGCAGTCCGATTTGTTGCATTCCTTTGAGGACTTGCTCGACGGTGCGTTGGTTGAGTTGGCAGGCGCGCGCGATCGCATCAATGGGAAGATCGAAGGTATAAACGCCGTCAGTGTTGGGCTGATTGCCTAACTCGCGTTCTTGATAAATTAACGCCCTCAGCAGCGAGGCGACTGCTTGGGGAGGGTAACTGCTGCAATTGAGTAGGTGATACTGAAACTTAACTTGCAATTCCGAGAGTAAGGTATAGCGATCGCGGAATTGTTCGCTATTTTCGTACATTTCTCGCACGGCCGCTAGGGGAATTTCGATCGCGTGGGTGGTTTTATAAGCTTCCACTAAACTGGGAAAAGCGCGATTGGTTAGCCCGTAACCGAAGGGGAGGCTATTCATCCCAAAGCAACTACCGGGATAATGAATGGCGATGATGCGATCGAGGGGCGTACTCCGCGCGATCACTAATCCCTCGTTCAGGATAACGTAGAGAACATCCAGAAATTCATCGGGGAGAAAAGCCGTATAAATCGGACGGTTAGAAAATAGCTTCTCGACTTTGAGAGAATCGGGGGGTAAGTATTGCGCCAGTTGCGCTTCGTCGAATCCTCGAAACAGGTAATTGCTTTCAGTCAGTTGTTGGATGAGGTTGGTTTTTGGCTTCTTTGCAGTTTTTGCCATGCTCGATAGTAACGCGATCGCTCCCCCTCCATGATGACACAGAGCCATCCCCTCCCAGACCCGCTTGGAGATTAAATACAAACCTATTTCGATTGGTTTGTATTCCGTTTAGAATGCACGCTTACTCACCATTCGCTTTTTTTCCAACTCTGAATCTGCCGTTTATACCTCCCCAGCCTTAAAATATTAGTCAATCGTCATGATTTGTAGCGTTGCGATCGTGTAATTGTCCGAATTGCTGGCGATAACGTTCTAATTCTCGTTCCAGTTGTTCGGCTCGTTGTCGCTCCTGTTCGGCTTGTTGTTGTGCGGATTCGGCTCGTTGTCGCTCCTGTTCGGCTTGTTGTTGCGCGGATTCAGCTTGTTGTCGTTCCTGTTCGGCTTGTTGTTGTGCGAACGCGCGTTGCTGTTGTTCTTGTTCGCGCAATTGCCGTTCTAATTCCGCCTGTCGCCGCGCTAATTCTGCCTGCTGCCGTTCTAATTCCGTCCGTTGCCGCGCAATCTCCAATTCTTGGCGCGTCTCTGACAATTGCGCCCTTATCTTCTGTTCGGCTTCTTCCGTGCCGATATAGCGCTTTCCTTCTTCATCAAACCAGTATAAAACTTCTCTTCTCACTCCCCCATAGTTGCGAATCCCCCTACCGATTCCTAAGCCAATTTCTGGCATCCAAACGGGTTCTTGTACCTGCCAGCTATATTTTCCGTTAATTAATTTATACACTTCCAATTTCCGAGGATCGCCGCGTCCGAATTGTCGGGGATTGTAGACAACGTAGTACAGCACCCCTAACTGAGCGTAGATTTTTTCTTTGCTGTCGTATTCTCCCCCCGGCGTTTTGGAGACGACTTCGATGGCGAGGATTGGAACGTTATTTTCTTCCCACACGACATAGCTATCGCGCGATTTTCCGCCTTTGCGCCGTTCGACATTCACGCTGAGGAAACCATCGGGAATGACAGGAACTTTGGGATTTTCTCCCGTGGTATGGTAAACCGCCATATCCACGCCAAAAAACCAATCCTGACGGTTTCCCCAAATATATTCGAGAAGAAATAGCAAGAAGTTGGGAATAAAGTTTTGTTCTTCGTTATCCACGGGAGTTTCGTCCGAACAGGGCAGTTCGTCGCTGCTAGGGAGATTCTGAATGTCCGATTTTAGCATTTGAGGATACCCCGCTTCTTTCCTTTTCTTTGAGTTTAGCAGGCTGACTTCCAAGTGGTGAGGAATTTTAATTTTTCATCGGCTTTTAAATCGAGAAAATTTTTATCCGACTGCAAAGTCCCCGTACTGGCACATGAGTTGTAAATTATTAGAGAAAGCCGATACTCTTTAACTCCTTCCTCGATGAATCTGAGTCAAAAGAATTCCTCATAAAATCATTAACAGTGCAGCTATGCCGACAAAATCGCCCTCGGTTCGCTATAGTAGAGAGCGCGGTTGAATTAGCGAGAGGGTAGTGTCATGGCAATTGCGATCGAAGAACTTCTAACGCCCGATATTTTTAAACCTGCCCGCTACTTGGGGAACGAACTCGGTGCGGTGCATAAGCCTTGGGAAAGTGCTAAGGTGCGTTGGGTGTTGACCTATCCGGAAGTGTATGAGGTGGGCGCTTCCAATTTAGGGCATATTATCCTATACAACATTTTGAACTCAAAGTCAAGTCAATTGTGCGATCGCGCTTATTTGCCCGCCCCCGACTTTGCCCAAAAACTGCGCGACACGCAAACGCCGCTTTTTGCCCTCGAATCTCGCTGCCCCCTCACCGATTTTGATATCCTCGGTTTTAGCCTCAGTTACGAACTCGGCGCGACGAATATTTTGGAAATGCTGAGTTTGGCAGGAATTCCTTTAACTTGGCAAGAAAGAAATCTTCAAGCTAACGAAAATAACAATTTTCCCCTCATTTTTGCAGGCGGACAAACCGCGACTTCTAACCCCGAACCTTACGCCGATTTCCTCGACTTTTTCGCGCTGGGTGACGGCGAAGATTTACTCCCAGAAATTGGGGAAGTTATCGAAAAAGGAAAGGATGAAAATTGGACGCGGGAACAGCTTCTCCTCAATCTCGCGCAAGTTCCCGGCGTATACGTTCCCCAATTCTACGACATGGCGGAAGATGGTTCCGTTCATCCCAATCGCGATGATGTACCGCCGCGCATTCTTCGTCGCGTTGCCGCACCTCAGCCCCAATATTCTATCGGTTTAGTGCCTTATATTGAAACCGTTCACGATCGCTTGACGGTAGAAATTCGTCGCGGTTGTACGCGCGGTTGTCGGTTTTGCCAACCGGGAATGTTAACTCGTCCCGCGCGCGATGTCGAACCGGAACAAGTGGTGGATGCGATTGAAAAGGGAATGCGCGCGACAGGATTTAATGAGTTTTCTTTACTCTCCTTAAGTTGTTCCGATTACCTCTCCCTCCCTGCCGTAGGAATGGAGATTAAAAACCGCCTCAAGGATGAGAATATTTCCCTTTCTTTACCCAGTCAGCGCGTCGATCGTTTTGATGAAAATATTGCTAATATTTTAGGCGGCACGCGACAGCCGAGTTTAACCTTTGCGCCGGAAGCCGGAACGCAACGGCTGCGGGATGTTATTAATAAAGGTTTAACCAACGAAGAGTTATTGCGCGGCATAAAAACAGCCGTAGAACAGGGTTGGGATAAGGTCAAACTTTACTTTATGATCGGTTTACCGGGAGAAACCGATGCCGATATTTTAGGGATTGCTGAAACGCTGCGTTGGTTGCGACGGGAATGCGCGATGGAAGGGCGCAAACGGTTGAATTTTACCGTGACGATTTCCAACTTTACGCCCAAACCGCATACGCCGTTTCAATGGCATTCTGTTTCGACGGCAGAGTTTTTAAGAAAGCAGAAATTATTGCGGGAAGAGTTTTATAAACTGCGCGGCGTGAAGGCGAATTTTACCGACGTGCGAATTTCGGCGATGGAAGACTTTTTGGGACGCGGCGATCGCAGATTGGCGGCAGTAGTACGGCGCGCTTGGGAGTTGGGCGCGGGGATGGATGCGTGGATGGAGAGCTTGGATCGAGCTTTTGGGGCTTGGGAAAGCGCGATCGCGGATTCCGGCCTCAGTTGGAAATACCGCCAAATTGAGGAGGGCGAATGGAACGTCATGGATGCGAGCAACGAACGTCTCGATTCCAAGCGCAAGCGCCCGCAGTACAGTTGGGACGAACGCTTGAACGCCCGCTTGCCTTGGGATCATATCAACACCGGCATCGATAAAAACTGGCTCAAGGGCGACTTACAAAAAGCTCTCGAGGAAACGACGGTTCCCGATTGTGCTTTTGAAGGTTGCTCCCTCTGCGGCATTTGTGGCGTGGACTTCGGGCAAAATGTAGTCTACGAACCGCCGCCGATTCCTGCGTTTGCAGGACAGTTTCAAAGCAACGGCGAAAAGGTGCAACGTTTTCGAGTATACTTTGGTAAGCTAGGACAACTGCGCCTGCTGAGCCATTTGGATTTAGTGCGACTCTTCGATCGCGCGGTACGTCGAGCTTCTATCCCCATCGCCTATACCAACGGTTTCCATCCTGGACCGCGAATCTCCATCGCCAGCGCACTTTCTTTAGGAATGACGAGTAGCGGCGAAGTGGTGGATTTTGAGTTGCGAGAAACGATGGAAAGGGAGGAATTTCGCGAGCGCTTAGCTGCGGCATTACCGCCCGATATTCCCCTCTACAGCATCGAAGAAGTTACCATTTCCTCGCCTTCTGCGAATAAATTATTAGAGAAAGCTGAATATCTTTTAACCGTCTTACTCCCGGAAGGAACGACGGCAGAAGCCCTCAAAGATTGGGTAGAAGCCGTGCAAAATAGCGCCGAAATTGAGTTCGAGAAGACCACCAAATCGGGGAAAAAGCAGCAAGTTAATTTACGAGATCGGCTGTTCGATTTAGAAGTCGTTTCGGTGATTGAAAAAGAAGCCCAACTGCACTATCTTGGCAGTTGCCAAAATGACGGAACCGTGCTTCAACCGGAGCATTTAATCTATATGTTAGAACGAGTTTCCGGGCAAGAACTAGAATTAATCCACTCGCACCGAGAAAAGTTGATTTTATCGAGTCATTCTCCAGTCCCTACGCTGGTTTAATCGATGAACTCAGTTTGAATCGTATATAACGCAACTTGTAAAAGAAAGAGCAAGTTAGCGAGGGTGCGCGCGGCGATCTCGCACTGCACAATCCGCCTCTAGCAGGTGTAATTTTACATTAAACACCAAATTGGGTAAAATAAGGTCGCTATATCCTGTAAAGCTGCGATCGTGAATCCCGTTGGGGTTCAACTTTCCGAATTGCGATCGCGCTTTCTTAAAAGCTTCCTAAAACAGGGCTTTTTGTCGTTTAAACCATCAGGTGATGAGTAAAAATAAAGCATCTACCCAATACTCCATCGTTTCACCCTTTGCCGAGGTTGGCGAATGTTTAATTACTCAAAACAAACTTCTCCGTGCAACTGTTGAGCTTGAGAAAGGACAGGTTATTACCGATTTTGGGCATCAAGAAATTCTTCCTCAGCCTAACTATTTAACCGTCCAGATCGGTGAGAGGGAACACATTATGCTCTCCCCCGAGTTTCTGCAATATATTAATCACGGTTGCGAGCCTAATGTTTTTTTCGATACTGAGAAATTGACTTTGAGCGCTCTCAAGAAAATAGAAATAGGCGAAGAATTAAAGTTCTTTTACCCCTCGACAGAATGGTCGATGGAGCGCGCTTTTCGTTGTAACTGTCAAAGTAAAAATTGTTTAGGATATATTCAAGGAGCAGCCCATCTACCGCTTGATGTTTTAACCCACTATAGGCTGTCTTCTTTCATCCGGAGAAAAGTCGCCGTTTAAAAGCCTTTTCCAAATCAATGCTCAATCTATTTCGGTTAATATCCAAGAATTTTTTGCTTAAAATAGCAAAGTTGCCATTTCTAACCCAGGCTATCCTTACCTGATTGAAGCTGATTTATTGAGGGCGTTAGAGTCCGGTAAACTGGCTGATGCTTGCCTAAATGTTTTCGATATCGAACCTCTGCTAAGAGAACATCCATAAGCTCGTGTTAAATAAAATCCTAAATGCTTACGATTGGTACGACCATCCCGAAGGTCTTAAGTTCGTTGAAACGCATCGAGATGAGTACAGAACTTCCGGGCATTGGTTACTGCTGCCGAAGGCAATTTCAGCCTTTCACCGCGTCTTCAATAATGAGGAAATTTGGTACATCCACCAAGGCAGTCTCATTCTTCATATCATCGATGCTTCCGGAAAACTTTCAACCCGGAGATTGGGAGTCGATTTGGAAAAAGGTGAAGAACCCGTTATCTCGGTTCCTATCAATTGTTGGCAGGCAGCAGAATTACCAGAAGGGCTAGAATATGCCTTCGGTTCTGTGGCTTGCGCGCCAGCATTTGTCTTCGAGCAGTTTGAAATTGCTGAACGAGTTAAGCTCAAAAGTGAGTATCCAGAGTACGCAGAATTGATAGAGCGGTTAACGCTTATAAATGAATAAGGAATAATGAATAATGAATCCCACATTCCCCACACCAAAAAGTAGTTTACCTATGCGACAGGTGGGTTAGATAGGTTTTGGATGAGACGGAATTGGGTGAAGGATGCGATCGCTACATCACCCCCATTAACTGCTCAAATCACAGCATCAGTCTTAAAGTTGTAGTAAGAGCAGTATCGCGATGGGCAAGCTTTAATCGAGGAGCGAACTCGGGTACAATTTGACTGGGATTCCGAGCGAGATATTGCTCGAGCTTGCACCCAATTTGCTCGTGAAATCCGACTGAATCTTCAATTCACAATACAACCTATGACTTATTCGACCGACGATGCCCCGCCCGCAGAGGCGACTCGACTCTCCTCATCCCTAGAATCAGTCGCTTTGCTAGAGCCGAAAAACCCATTAATATTTGGCGTTATCAATATCTTTTTAGTTTCAGCGTGTGTCATTGCTGGCGCGGTTATATTCCTGTTCGCCGAGCGGAAGGAAATTGTCGTCTATAGCGTCGTCTCAATCATCATCATATGCTTGTTCCTGTTCCTCAATCGACGACTGTTCAACGATTCCCGACGCAATGAAAAACAAAAAGACAATCTCCGCAAAGCTAGACTATATAGTGTTTTGTTCGGCAACACCATCGCCGACGAGTCGAGCGATATTATGCTGCAACGCGCGATTCAATATTGTCAGGAGTTGATCGACGACTACAAAACTGTCCGCTTGCAATCTCGAACGCTTTATTACGTTTTCCAAATTTCAACCATTGTCTTATCGGGAGTTACACCGATTTTAGTGTTGCTCGACAAGGTTGATATTAATGTATCTTGGATTAAATGGTTGCCCGTGATTTTTCCCGCGATCGCTGCCATTGTCACCAGTTTATCAACCTCCTTCCCCCTCCAAGAAAACTGGGTTGCTGCTAACACTGCTGTCGAGTTGCTCGAAGCCGAACAAGAAAAGTTTATCTTGGGCGTAACCTCAGCTTACCGATTTTTCGATCTGCCCGATGAGGCTCAACGGAAACGCAAAGTTCAGGAATCTGTTGAAAGTTTTATTACGCAGGTGAATAAAATTCACCTCAAACAAGTTCAGGGCAGCAGCGATCCCGAATTTGCCAAACAAAAGGACGAAACCCCCTCTAGCGAATATCTCCAAAATAACTCGTAGAGCTCCGAGTCGGTTATACTCTATCTTCGATCGCTCTCCAAGTGGTGAATTACGTCCGATCTGAATTATCCGAAAGCATTAACTGCCCTCACCCCCGGCCCCTCTCCCAAAATTGAGGAGAGGGGAGAAAGAACAGTAAAATGGGATTTTCGGCTTCTAATGCACATTAGGCATGAATTACGAATTACGAATTACGAATTACGAACTACGAATTACGAATTACGAATTACAAATTAATCCCATTCTCCCTGCAACGTAAAACCCGCCCAATAAAAAGGCGATCGCCACTCCTCAGTTTTTGACATTTCTAACTGCGCGGCTCGCAGGGCAGCGGCGGGCGTTTGATCCTCTTGCAACATATGGCGGTAGAATCGGGTCATTAACTCCGAAGTGCCGCGATCGTCCACATTCCACAAACTCGCTACCACTCGCGCTGCCCCTGCATACATAAACCCTCTTGTCAAGCCAATAATTCCTTCGCCGCGAATTTGTTCGCCTAACCCGGTTTGGCAAGCGCTGAGAACGACTAAATCCGCAGGCAGATTGAGGTTAAACAGTTCGTGCATTCGCAAAAAACCGTTTTGTGGCGCGCCTTTATTGTTAAACAGAGACAACACTAACCCCGATAATTCGGGATTTTTGCTGTTTGCGAGGCCGTGGGTGGCAAAGTGAATGATGCGATACTGGCTCAAATTATCGCTGATGGCAAGGTTGCGGTTGGCACTAAATCCGATCGCTTCGGTGGCAAGATCGGATGGCACAAACGCAAGGATATTATCGGCTTCTTGTTTGGTGAAGGGCAAGCGCGATAAAAGAATGCCACTCGCGCGTACAGACTCCTGCAACTCCATCGGCAATACTTGCGAGAAAGCAGCGGATTTCGGCATTCGTTCGTCTTCCGGGGCGAAGACGGGATCGGCAAAAATGGCTAAAGCTCTCGTTCCTGACTTGCGTCCGGCTTGTTCGCCGCGCAAGATTGCTAGGGTAGAGGCAGACGGCAAGGTAATCACTTCAAAGTCGGCAATCAGCGGCGTATTGCCATTGACGGATAGGGAGGCGAAGGGAAGGTATTGTAAGATACCATCGCCAACAATCAGCAATCGTTCCCCTTTGAGTTGCTCTCGCACGGGCGATAATAAGACTTGACTGAGGGCGGAACGAGCTTCTTCTACCTGTTCGGTGCGGCGGCGCTGGGCGGGATTTTTAAGGAGACTGAGATAAGTTTTAGCGGCTTTTTCAATCTCGGCGCGCCCCGGCAATTCGTAGCTGGCGAGTCCGTCGCGCGTCACCATCCATAGATAGCTGCGTTCCGCTCCGAGATAATATTCCAATAAAACAGTGCGATCGTCGAGAACTTGTTGCTGAATTGGCTCGAGTCCGAGGGGTTCGGGCTGGGTAAGGGCGGCGTAACGCGGACTGCGGGTACGAATTTCGGCTTGCAAGTTTCGATACCGCTCAATTAGGGTTTCGAGTTCGCGACTGAGGGTATCGATTTGTTCTTGGGGCGCGCCAGCGTTCGCTAGTTTGAAGCGTTGTTCTTCGGCGGCGCTGAGTTGTTGTTGCAATTGCCGCTCGCGATCGCGTAACTTGGGATCGACTCCCTGGCGAATATCGGCTCGGGCTTCTTGCAGCACATCGAGTAACGTGCGGGCGCGGGCGCGTTCGCTGGTTTGCAGCGCGAGTTTATCGTAACCGGCGCTTTTATCCCGCTTATGCTGCTGCATTAGCAGATCGATATAAAGTTCGTAATAGTCCTGTTTGGAAGCAAAGAAACTGGCGCGCAAATCGGAACGAGAAATATTGGTTCGTAAATCTTCGATAATCGCGATCGCGGCTTCAATTTCCCCCTTCGCTTCCGTAAAATTGCCCAAATCCCGGCGCAGTGCCGCCAGACGATAGCGGGTGAGGGCTTCCTTCGCGCGATCGCCGCTCGCTTGGCGCAACGGTATAGCGCGATTGTACGCTTCCAGGGCGCGATCGCGGTTGCCTGCATTCGCCTCCACATACCCGATATTCGTCAGCGTACTCGCTTCCCCGCCCTTATCCTGCAATTGTTGCCACAACGGAAACGCCTGCTGGTAATACTCCCGCGCTTTCGCCCAGTTTTTAGCGCTGGCGTAAAGATAGCCAATATTATTCAGCGTGCTGGCTTGCCCCTTAACATTTTTCCCTTCTTGCCATAGGGATAACGCTCGATTGTAGGTGGCGAGCGCTTCTGTGGTTTTCCCCGAATCAGAATAGCTGCGTCCGATATTATTTAACGTTGCCGCCACATTGAGAGAATTCCCTGCATTCTCAATTAACTTTAAGGCTCGCTGATGATAGTCGAGAGCGGTATTAAAATCGCCCAAATCGCCGTAAATCAGAGCGATATTATTCAGCGTTGCCGCTTCTCCGGTTTTATATTGAACGGCTTGCCAAAGTTTCAGCGCTTCTTCGTTCGTCTCAAAGGCTTTTTGGTACTCGCCGCGCGTTGCATGAATGCTGCCCAGGGACATAAGGGTGCTAGCTTGGGAATGGCGATCGCTCGTTTCTCGGTAGATTTTCAGCGCTTGGCTGTAAACCTCTGCCGCTGTCGGTAAATCTTTTAAGTTGCTGTTCGCATTTCCCAACCAGGTTAGGGTAAGGGCTTCGGTTTCGCGATCGCCATCTTTTTTCGCCTGTTCTAAGGCTTCAGTCCAACGCGCGATCGCACCCTGCCACGCCGCGATCGTTCCGCCGCGATACAGTTCCATCCCCGCTTGAAAGGTAGAATTTGCCGATGTCGAAGCCGCAGCCACAAGCAGAGGTTCTCGAGGTTCGCGCTGCAAGTTCGCCGCCCCAACTGCCGGAGAAAAAAGCAGAACGCCCAGCAAGAAAGCGATGCGAACGTTTCCCTTACCCAATTTCATAGTTAATTCCTCGTTCCCTCGATAATGCCCATCGTATCGACTCGCAAGTGTCCTGACGCAAAACCCAAGAATTTTCTCCCGAAGTCAATTTAAAAAGGAAGCCTTTCGGCTTCCCCATCGCGATAACTTTTCTACAATTAGCTTAATTCAGGCTCGAGAATTAGACTTAGATTTATTTTTGAGCGGCTTTGCGCTTAGAAGCAGCAACCATGCCACCTACAGCCGCTAAACCAAGCATTAAAGAAGGTTCGGGAACGGATTTAGGAGGAACGACACCTTTGAGCGAAACTTCGTAGTTACCGCTGTGAGAACTACGATCCGTTTTCTCAGTTAAACCGCTATTCGTGGCGCTGAAGCTGTAGAGGAGATCGCTGACATCGCCATACTGAACTTTAACCACTTCGCTCGCTTGGAATCCGTTTTTAATCAGATTCGCCAAAGGGCCTAATTTAGTTTGATAGTAAGCTTTTAGATCGTAGTGACCGGCCAAACCGATTAAGAGATCGCTGCCGTTATCAGTAATATAGGAAATGTTCGGGTCGCTGGTAGCTTGGAACAGATTTGCACCGAGGAAAGCGGTGTAAGCAATACCGCGCTTCGCTAGTGTATTACCGAAGCTACTAGCTAAACCCGCAGCATCATAAAAAGCATTGAACCATTTGTTCGCGAAGTTATTCTGACCGTAACTGGTGTTGAGGGAATCGCCAAACCAATCTTTTGCCGTTAAACTGCTGAGGGTGAGGTTTTTACCGGCGTAAGTGCCAACGATGCTGGTGCGCGCGTCGGAGGCTTTGAAGGCAGCTAAAGAGGTCGTCTCGCTGCTGGCAAACAGTTCGATGTTACCGCCGGGACTGGCGCTGTTACCTTCGAGCAACTTGTTGACGTTAGCGTTAGGATTGACGTAGGTTTGCGAGGAACCGTTAACATCGTAGAGCAAGTAGTCAGTACCGTTGATGGTATAAGCTGAAGCAGGGGCTTGTGCGATCGCGCCCGCTCCGACAGCAAAGGAAGCGCTCAGTACCAAGGTTGAAAGAGTTTTATTCATCTTAAATACGTCCTTAAGTTTGCAGAATAGGTTGTTAGGGTAGCAGCTTGCATAAGAATTGCCGAGACCGAACGCTCGACCTACTTTCAATTAAGGCAGGCGTACAGGGGAAATAGGTAAAGTTTTCGTGTAGATTTTGATGAAGATTTGATAGAGTTTAAACTGCATGACTCTCGAAGGATGCGATCGGGCGGGGCAGAACTCCACAACCCCGATTCTACGGAGATTATATCCCATTCAAATCACTCATTTTTTTTCTACAACCGTAAATAAAATAATCGTAAGCACTCCACTAACTTTGGGGCTAAGATGTAACTGACCTTTTTTTGTTATGTAGGCAGATCTATTGTATGGTGTGGGGTTCCCCTGTCTTTAGCGTCTGTGCATTTGATGGTTCTTGGCTGTGGGTTGCCTGGAACAGCATGGATGATGCTTATACCTTTCTAGAAAAGCCTGAAAAGCAGCTATCACTTGATTGCTTATTTTTTGCTGAAGCTCCATCAAAAGAAGCTGCGATTAAAACAGCCCGAAATTTATTGGGTTCTCATGTCAAACAAATTGGAAGTGAGTGGGCAGCAGAAGTCTGCCAAGTCATTGATAAGAAGCCCGATATCGATCGTAAGTATCTCCAGAAACCGCCGATTTCTGACGGCAAATCAAGGGTTGTAGGTGGATTTTCGGAGATGTCTAGTAATGAACGGGAAGCGATCGGCGATCGGCTTCAGAAGTCTCTAGATCGACTTCATTCACTTACCGGATTAAGTGCGGTCAAGTCTACCGTTCAAGAGTTGGTCAATATTGCAAAAGTATCCCGAATGCAGGTTCAAGCAGGTATAAAAGCTCCTGCCATCACTAGACACCTTGTATTCACCGGAAATCCTGGCACGGGTAAGACAACTGTAGCGAGAATATTAGGTGAGATTTATAAAGATATTGGAGTCTTGTCAAAAGGTCATTTTGTTGAAGTAGATCGGACGGATCTTGTGGCAGAATATTTAGGACAAACTGCACCTAAAACAGCAAAGGTAGTTAACTCCGCTTTAGGGGGTGTCCTTTTTGTCGATGAAGCCTATTCTCTTGTTCCAGATGGACGCGGAGATCTGTACGGACAAGAGGCAATTAATACGCTCTTAAAAATGATGGAAGATAATCGAGAAGATTTAGTCGTTATTGTTGCAGGATATAAAGGCGAGATGTCTCGTTTCATTGCTTCCAACCCTGGACTAAAGTCTAGGTTTTCCAGGACAATTAACTTTGAAGATTATTCTACTTTTGAGTTAACAGAGATTTTTAAAGTTAGGTGCAAACAGCATGGTTATCTGCTTTCAGACAAGACTCTGGAAGTCGTGCAAGAATTAGTAAAGCAGTTTGAAGATCGAATTGGAGAACTGGGAAATGGTCGATTCGTGAGAAATATTTTCGATCGTTGTGTTGCTCTTCAGTGCAACCGTTTAGCAGCTTTACCAAAACCGTCCAAGAACGATCTGAAAACTTTTCTTCCCATTGATATCCCAACCCACGAGCAATTAGTACAGTATTTTCTTTAAAGATGTTAAAGTATCCAACTCCTCCTAACTTTGAGCCGTTTCATTAACAGTAATTTCTCCGACGATTTCAAAGTTGATGACGCTTTGCAACGATTCGTAAAAACCCGGCTCCTTAAAAGAAACCGGGCTTTCAAACTATCTTTCTCAACCTTATATAGCAGTTTTCACATGGGTGAGGTACACCGAGCGGGCGAATACCATTTGCCCCTACCGATTTGATTTTTGGAACTGTACCTCACGCAAACGAAAAACGCTATACCCATTCCCAATCCTGATGCACTAAATTTTATCTGTAGGGGCAGAGCAATGCTCTGCCCTAGTTCTGCGGAACAGTGCAAAATCAATGAGAACTGGTATTACAAACTTGCCATCACTTCTCGGGCTGCCGCCAAGGTTTTTTCGATATCCTCATCGGTGTGGGCAAGGGAAGTAAACCCAGCTTCAAATTGCGAAGGGGCGAGGTAAATTCCGCGCTCTAACATGGCGCGATGGAAGCGTCCGAATTTGGCGAGATCGGACTTTTTCGCATCCTCGTAATTATGCACCGGCCCGGAAGTAAAAAAGAAGCCAAACATCGCACTAATCGAACCGCCGCACGCTGCATGACCGGTTTCCTTAGCAATGTTTAACATTCCTTCTGCGAGTTTTTTGGTGATGCGATCGAGTTGTTCGTAAGTTCCCGGTTTTTGCAACAATTCCAGGGTTTTAATCCCCGCCGTCATCGCTAAAGGATTCCCCGAAAGCGTCCCCGCTTGGTACATCGGGCCGGCTGGTGCAACCATCGACATAATATCCTTGCGTCCGCCGTAAGCACCGACGGGCAACCCGCCGCCGATGACTTTACCCATTGTAGTTAAGTCCGGGGTAACGCCGAATTTTTCTTGAGCGCCGCCGTAGGCAATGCGGAACCCCGTCATTACTTCATCGAAGACGAGAAGGGCGTTATTTTCGCGGGTAATCAGACGCAACCCTTCCAAGAAACCAGCATCGGGGGGAATAAAACCGGAGTTGCCGACAACGGGCTCGAGGATGACTCCAGCGATTTCGCCCGGATTTTCGGCAAAGAGGGCTTTAACGGCTTCGAGATCGTTGTAGGGGGCGGTGAGGGTGCTGGCGGTAACGGATTTAGGTACGCCGGGGGAGTCGGGTAAGCCGAGGGTAGCAACCCCGGAACCGGCTTGGACGAGGAACATATCGGCGTGTCCGTGGTAGCAGCCGGAGAATTTAATGACTTTTTCGCGTCCGGTGAAGGCGCGCATCAAGCGCAGAACTGCCATGCAAGCTTCGGTGCCGGAGTTGACAAAGCGTACCATTTCGACGCTAGGGACGGCATCGATCACCATTTCGGCGAGGACGTTTTCGAGGGCGCAGGGCGCGCCGAAACTGGTGCCTTTGTCGAGGGCTTCGTGGAGGGCGGCGAGGACTTCGGGGTGGGCGTGTCCGCAGATGGCTGGCCCCCAACTGCCGACGTAATCGATGTATTGGTTGCCGTCTACATCCCAAACATAAGCGCCGCTGACGCGATCGAAGACGATGGGGTTGCCGCCGACGGATTTAAAGGCGCGCACGGGAGAACTGACTCCTCCCGGCATGAGTTTCTGGGCGGCTGCAAAGATTTCTTCCGAACGGCTGGTTTTTAATGAAGTTTGAGTTACCAAAGTTTTCTCCTTAAGTCACAACAAGGCTCAAATAAGTGCTTCTCGCAATCTTTAAAATTTTAAAGAAAATGGCGATTTATTTTAAGGCATCTTCCTTCATTTACGATATAGCACGAGGGGTTCTGATGCAGGTTAAGGATTTGCCCTGCATTTGACTTTTTGGCAGGAGCCGAGTTTCTTGGGGTTAGTTCTTCTCTAGATTTCAACGATGACCCCAAATCGCGATCGCAAACAATACGCCCCCGCTACGCTACGCAACCGCGAACCCATCCTCGCTATACTTCAGCGGGTTCTCCCCCCTACTGGCACGATCCTGGAAATTGCCAGCGGCACCGGAGAACACGCAGCTTTTTTTGCGCCGCGTTTATCCCCCCGGCGCTGGCTGCCTTCGGATGTCGATGCGCTCAACCTCGCTAGCATTGAGGCTTGGCGCGAGGAGTCGGGGGCGGAGAATCTGGAAGCGCCGATCGCTTTGGATGTGCGAGAGGCGGTTTGGGGGGTGGAAGCGAACCCGACACTCGAGATTTGCGCGATCGCAAATATTAACATGATTCACATTTCGCCTTGGGCTTGTACTTTGGGGCTGATGGCAGGCGCAGAACGCCTTCTGGGAGCCGATGGCATTCTCTATCTTTATGGCCCTTTTAAGCGGGACGGAGTACATACCGCCGCGAGTAATGCCAGTTTCGATGCGATGCTGCGTTCCCAAAATGCAGCCTGGGGCGTGCGCGATCTCGATGAGGTGGTGCAGGTCGCGCGAGCTTGCAATCTCCAACTTTTGGAGGTTGTCGAAATGCCCGCAAATAATCTCTCTGCGATCTTCCGAAAAATTACTAGCTAAGGAGGGTTGACTTTAAGCTTATAGTTCGATCCGGGGTTCGGATTGCTGCTCTTGGGAGACAGTGAGGATTTCACTAGGGGCAGTCAAACAACGCTCCACTCACACCCCGCGATTTTTACTTAAGTTTTTTAAAAAAAATATTTAATTTTCTTGAAAAAATTATGCCTATGCCTTTTTAGGTATATACTTATACCTAATCTCAGTCCCCTTTACTTGAAAAACCAGTTAGAGCAATGACTTACATGGCAATTCCAACCGTAATGTCTCTTAACGAAACCGCAAATTGGGTAGAAAAAGGAAAAAGATTTTTTGAGGCAGGTTTTTATCAAGAGGCACTGATGGAATTTGGCAAAGCGTTGCAACTTCAGCCTGATGATTGCGATACGTGGGTTTTGCAGGCAGCAGCCCTAACGCATTTGGATGATTACAGCGCGGCACTGATGTCTTTGGAGAGCGCGTTGAAATACGCAAGTTATCGGAGCAGCGATCGCAACAGCGAATATGACTTGCAAAGCATTTATCTGTTCCGGGGAGTCGTGCTGCGAGAACTCGAACAGCATCGCAAGGCTTATGCTAACTTCAATCGCGCTCTCAAGCCCCAAGCCAAAAGAGGGCGCTCTTTTTGGCAAATGTTGACTCAACCCTTCCAAACCTCGAACCAGCAATTGATACCCCGTTGTTAATCCGGCGATTTTTCCGCTTCTGGGACAATTGGAAGCGCAGAACCGCTACAATAATTGCTTAATGAATGGCGAACTTCTACGACAGGTCAGAATCTTAGACCCGGTGGCTGGCAGCGACCGGGTTGTTGATGTTGCGATCGCGCAAGGGAAAATTCAAGCGATCGCGCCCGAAATTTCCGATCTATCTGACAGCATAAAAGTCATCAACTGTCAAGGAAAAATCCTCGCGCCGGGATTGGTAGATCTTTACAGTGCTAATAACGAACCCGGGCGCGAGGAACGAGAAACGCTCGAAAGTCTGGCAGCGGCGGCGTTAGCCGGAGGTTTTACCCGACTGACACTATTACCCAATAGCCACCCGCCCCTCGACAATCCCGCCACCTTAGAATGGATTCGTCGAACCTGTCCCAGCGCACCCCATTTCGCTTTCTGGGGAGCGATGACGCAAAATTTAGAAGGGAAACAAATGACGGAGTTGGCGGAGTTAGCGGCGGCGGGCGTTATCGGTTTTGCCGATGGTTTGCCGATCGCCAATTTAGGCTTGTTGCGTCGCATTTTCGAGTATCTCGCCCCTTTGAATCAACCGATCGCTTTGGTTGCCCTCGATAAAACGTTGCGGGGAAATGGGGTAATGCGGGAGGGCAAACAGTCGATTCGCGCGGGTTTGCCCGGAGATGCGGCAATTTCCGAAACTGCCGCGATCGCATCCTTAATCGAAATTTTAGCCGTTACGCCCGCTCCCGTTCACCTCATGCGGATTTCCACCGCCAGAGGAGTCGAAGCCGTTGCAGAGGGCAAAGCTCGCGGACTGCCGATTACCGCCAGTACGACGTGGATGCACCTGCTGCTCGATACCGAAGATGTTTGCAGCTACGATCCTAATTTACGCCTCGCTCCGCCCTTGGGCAACCCGGAAGACCGAGAAGCTTTAGTGGCGGGCGTGAAAGCGGGGATAATCGACGCGATCGCGATCGACCACGCCCCCTATACCTACGAAGAAAAAACCGTCCCCTTCAGCGAAACCCCTCCCGGCGCGATCGGGTTAGAATTCGCTTTACCGCTTCTGTGGCAAAAGTTTGTCGCCTCCGGAGAATGGACGGCGTTAGAACTCTGGCGCAGTTTAAGCGTCGAACCCTTGCGCTGCCTGGGACAACAACCTCAAAGTTTAAACGTTGGGGACGCAGCAGAATTGATTTTATTCGACCCAGAGGCAACTTGGCAGGCCGATGAAGCTCATTTAAAATCGAAAAGTCAGAATGCCTATTGGCTGGGACAGGAAGTTAAAGGGCGCGTTTTGCAATCTTGGACGCGAACGAGCGATCGCAATCTGACAGCGTTAAATTAGCCCTATTCAACTTTTAAATTAAGGAATCAGAAATGTCGATCGCTTTGCTATCGAGCAATGCCAACCTCGTAATTGCTGCTGTCGAGAAGCCGCATCCACTAAAGCGCGATTGCTAAACTTGCGTCGGTAGAGGTCGTTGCCTTTCGAGCAACTGAGTTCGTAATAAGAAAAGTTGGAAAGAATAGAGCGGGCAATCGCAAAAACAACGGTTCCTAAAATGCCAACGGTAGCGATCGCGAAATATACGCGGCAATCCCTCAGCCTTGAATTTATCAATCTGCATCCCTTCACCTTTGAGAACATCGAACAAGCTTCGCCTTCTTGCGCCCTCCCCTGCCCCCATATAAAGCAATTGCTGCTGAAATCGCAGTCAAACCCAGCCAGCCTCCCGGTTCGGGAACCTCTTGAGGGGGTTGGACGAACTTAATAACTCCTAAAACTCGATCTTTGCCTTGTCCTTGGGAACCAACTTGCTCGAAACGACCGGCTGCTCTGAGGTTTTGATTGAGGTAAGCTCGATACATATAGTCTTCCAGAGCGCGAGCATTGAGGTCGCCTGCATTAACAAACCAAGAAATTTTTGTGGTTTGTCCCGGCAATAAACCGGCTATGGGATTGCCGCCCGCAAAAGTGTTATCCTCCGGATTTCCCGAAGGTTGCATATTGCGCGATCGCACGCCGAGATCGAAAGTCCACGAAAAAGGAGGCAGCGCAGCATTTCGATAAACTTGTCCGTAAGTGCTAGTGCCGCGATCGTATTTGAAGGACTTGACGAAATCGGGCAGGTCGAAACCCACGCCCACTAACGCCGATCCCAAATCTCGAGCCGTCCTGTTAGCGATCGCCATTTCGAGTTTCACCCCCTCAAGCGTATCGGAAAAATTAAAATCTAACTCAGCCGTCGAACCCCGGTAATCGTTATTCATACAATCGCTCGGATTTGCGCATAAGCGAGGATCCAGAGTGAGGGTGAAGGCTTTGGTCGGTGGTGCAGTTAATAAGAAGGTCGCGAGTAGAGTACCCACTGACCCAATCGATAGGTAGCGCATATCCTCGGTTTACTACGAGCTATTGCCGCTAACATTAAGTTTTGTAAAAATACCGTTTAAACATAAGCCCTGTTAATTAAAAACTCAGCTTAAGATAATTTAGGCGTTTCAATTCTTAATGTACGCGGTCGTAAAACGGCGCTCTTTAAAACGGGCAAGCCTACCTTAAAAACCTAAAAGATTTGCGAACTAAAATTAAGTAATTTTAAGCTTTTTTCAAGGTTATCGGGCAAACTCGACCATTTTTTACAGCTTTCGCTCGGTTTGAGAATAATGCAAAAACCAAAATTTTTCTTCGCTAAAACTACTGAAGCGCGTTCGTCAATCGAACAAAACACGACGAGATCGCGATTTAGCTAAATCTGCCCCTTTAATCGTTCGAGTTCTTGGCGCAATGGAGGCTGCTCGTAGCCGAGGGCAACAGCTTTGGCGCTATCTAAAGATACATCAGCCGGTCGGGGAGCGGCCATCGGTACATCTTTTTGCCGACAAGCTCGAATCAGTTCGGCGGGCAACTCTAACACTTCTGCCATGAGGATGCCAAAATCGTAACGAGAAATTCGTTCGCCTCCGCCTAAATGCAAGCGCCCTTCCGCCCGTTCTAAGGCTAAAAGCAACCCTCGGGCTGCGGTTGTCGCGCTAATTGGCGTGCGGTACTCATCGACAAATAAATCGATCGCACTTCCGGTTCGCAGCGAGTGAATAAAGCCTTGAATGAAACTATCGGCGTGGGGTGAAGGTACTCCAAACATCAAGGGCAAACGACAGACAGCAGTGCGGGGATAGATTTGTAACATTCGTTCTTCCGCGATCGCCTTTTGCTCGCCGTAGAGATTCGCCGGACAAACGCGATCGCTTTCTCGGTAGGGAGGGTTCGCACCGTCGAAGACGAGATCGGTAGACGTAAAAGCGCAAGGAATATCTGCATTAGCACAACATTGCGCGATCGCTTCCGAAGCCGTGACATTAGCCGAGTAAGACTCCTCCGGGTGCATTTGGCAGTCATTCGGCTTCGATCGCGCGGCGGCGTGAATAACCGCATCCGGTCGAATTTCGGCAAACAAACCCGCCAACGCCTCCCCATCGGTCAAATCGATACTAACCGCAAGGCAACCGGGAATTTCGATCGTATGAGAGTGATAAGTCCCCCACACCTCCCACTCGGAACGCGCCACCTGACAGAGAGTCCAGCCTAAAAAGCCACTTGCGCCCGTCACCAGCAATTTTTTCATAGACCTCAATTAAGATGAGTTTTCAATACTGAAACTCAATCTAAAATACCGCAACCGTTGCGATCGAACTCCTCAACTGTTTGCTCGGAGAGTTCGTGAACCGTCAGGGCTTTCAGTACCTCAAACGGTAATGTGAGGTGATGCGCGCCCGCGAGTAACGCACCCGCCGCCTCCTCCGGAGACTTAAGACTCGCCGCTAAAATTTCAACCCCGCTTCCCTCGAGAACCGCCGCCATCTCTCGAACTAACTTCATTCCATCACCCAGCAAGCGCGTCGCTCGATTAACATATGCAATAGCATACTTCGCCCCCGCTTCCCGCGCCACGGCAGCTTGAGCCGCGCTGTAGATCGCCGTGACAGAACAGGGAATGCTGGGGGAAAGGGCAGCGACAACCTGAAAACCGACGGTTGTAGCGGGAATTTTGAGAACGGTTTTTTCGCCAATAAGCTCGTAAGCTAGCTTTCCTTCTGCTAACATCGCTTCAAACTCGCTGGCAGTGAGTTGATAATAAAGTTCCCCCGGACTGATGCGAGCGAGTTCTTGTAACGTTTCGCGAGGGGGCAGCGAACTTTTAGCTAAGATCGTCGGGTTGGTGGTAATCCCTTTAACCCATTTCCAAGTTTGAATCGTTTGGGCTTCTTGAAGGGAGGCTGAGTCGAGGAGAAGCGTCATTTTAGTGAATAGTGAATAATAAATAGTGAGTAGATTTTAACCCCATCATCCCGTCACCCCGTCACCCCGTCACCCCGTCACCCCGTCACCCCCTCACCCTTCATAATTCATCGAAAAATTGGGTAGAAACCCCGTCCTTCTAGGACGGCTCGAGCTTAAAAGTTTAACGCCATCACAGAATTAATACTATAATGTGAGGATGGATAAAGCCTATCGCTACCGTTTCTATCCTACCACCGAGCAAGAATCACTCTTGCGACGGACAATGGGCTGTGTACGGCTCGTCT
>NZ_JACJSM010000030.1 GCF_014698145.1 Oscillatoria sp. FACHB-1406
GCGATAGGTCTTTCTCCCACCGGACTCCACACTTTTCTGAGAATCGGTTTTAAGCCGACCCTATGTTCATCAAAAAACCAGACATCTATTTCTGCTTCTGGATACTGTTGTTTTAGTTTTTGAACTTTTGACGGGAGGTTTTGTCTGAATTCTTTCTGTTCAATAACATCTCCTTTTTTATGTTTTGGTCTCGGTCTCTGACAGGAGTATCCGAGCTTTTTTAGGTAATCCCATCCTCTCTGCTCCCAAACTTTTTCGACACAGTTTTCTTGGGCTATCCAGCGAGCTACTTTTGGACCCGTCCAAACTCCTCCGTCTGCCGGTCTTGATTCTAATTCTTTTGCTAATTTTTCAAGTTGTTGGTCAGTTAATAAAGGTTTTTTCCCTCCTCTAACTCTTAAAGTCTTATTTTTTAAGTTTTTGACCCCTTCTTCACCTAATTCGTTATACTTTTTCAGGATTTCTTTACCATAGTTATAATTTATTCCTACGGCGAGTGCAGCATTTTTGACTGTCCATCCCTGAGAAACTTTCCACAGTAAATGCCATCTTCTTGATTCTACTGGGTCTTGATTTTTCAAATATTTACTTTTCAGTTCATCTGAACTAAAGTGAGGGGCTATATAAGCTTTTTTGGGCATTTTTAGGGATTTAAATGATTTTAATTTAATCTTATCCTTGTTCGTAGGTCTTGACAATCGGATTTGGTATAAGGAGTGTTACTGACTGTGTTTGTCTCGCGATTTTCGCTGCGGCGATCGCGAATTTTGAATATGTCTTTATACCAATTCCCAATCGCGATGCACTAAATTTTTTGCTGTAGGGGCATAACAATGTTATGCCCTCTTCGGGAATCGTGCAAAATTCATGAGAATTGGTATTATAGATGGTGCGTTACGCTTCGCTAACGCACCCTACTTGGCTCAATTATCAATTATTACTTAAAACATCGATCGCGGATCTCGGATAGGCTTTTAGCATTTCTACCGCCCGATAAACATACCAAACCTCCGTCACTGCACCGCCGCGCATTTGCGGAACCGTCCCAATTTCTTCAAAACGGCTGAAATAAGCGCTAAACTCCTGCGTCAGTTCGGGCATTTCATGAAACCGTTTTAACGTAACATACAGCCCATCTTTCCCTAAAAATTGCTCCGGTTTCGTCCAAGAAGCAAAACCGCGCATATCTTCGCTAAAACAAACGATGGGAATCGGTTTAAGCGGGATTAAAGCCATGCCAAGAAATCCGCCCAGATAATAAGCATTAGTCGCTACAAAACTGGCTTCGGTTAAGGCTTTTTGGAGGGTTGGATTAGTCTCGAAACCGCGCTGCAACTGTTTGGTATCGATTAACTCGCGCGAGGGATCGCTTTCTGGGGCGATGAAACCGCCAAACAGCGCGTACTGACTGGGTTTTTGCAGCGTTCCCAGGTTGAGATGCAACATCAGCAGCAGGATAATCGGCAGCATGAAACAAACCGTTCCCCATAACCACCGTTGCGTTTGCCGTCGCGCTTGTTGTTCCCAAAGAACCGCGCGATCGCCGAGAATTAAGGTTAAGCCCCAAAATCCCGGCATCGGCCATCCAGCTAAAATTTGCGTCTTCCCGCCCAAGAGAATGAAACCGAGGGCAATCGGTAAGGATACGCAGAGAATCAGTAAGTATTTATCGCGAGTTTCTCGCTCGGCGGCGGGAAATTGAGAAGTAATAATTCGCTTAGTTGCCTGAAAGCTAGTCCAGCACAGGGGAATTCCCATTGTGGGAAACAAGTACGCAATTGTACTGAGGAAAACGAGGAAAGCGTTGAGAGGGTTATAAGGTGCGGGGGGAGTATTGGTTTTTGGGTCGAAACGCGAGGAGAGTTGGAAGCGGAAGGAAACCCAATCGTGCTGCCAGTTCCAATACCAGAGTGGGAAGAGGGTGAGAAGCAGGAGGGCAAGGGAAAGGGCAGTCCAAGGCGAGAAGAGGGCGCGGCGGTGGCGATCGCTCGTTACAGCAAAAACCACGAGTCCGAAGCCCAGCAAAAAGCCATGATATTTCCCTAAAATCGTTAAACCGACGAGAATTCCGAGTAAGGCGAGGCGATAGCTGGGGCGATATTCCGGTACTTTTTCGGCAGGAGCGGGGGAAAGTGGGAAGAATTCGCAGGCGGCACAGTATAAACTCGCAGTCCAGAAGAAAATGAGGGGGTTGTCCGGCAGGGTGAGGATGCCAAAACCGACAGTAAAGATGGGGATAACGGAGGCAATTGCGATCGCCCATTGTGCCGCTTTTCGACCGAACAAACGCGCCCCCGTTAAGTACAACAGCGCCAAACTCGCCGTATAAAGCAGCAGCGGACCAATCCGCAGGGTAAATTGAGATACCGCGCCCGTTAGCCAAACGCCGAACCCCGTTGTCAGTGCGACGAGTACGGGATGGTCGAAATAACTCCAGTCGAGATGCAAGCTATAGAGGTAGTAATAGGCTTCATCGAAGCCGGGATAGAGCCAGTAAGCGACAAGAGAACGAAAAATGAGTCCGCCGATTAACCAACGGGCGAGGATTGTTAGCAACTTGGAATTGGAAATTAAGGGATTGGCTAAAACTGTACCATTTGCCGCTTCAAAGCTAAAACCGCGCGATCGCAGACTGATTGCCTTTAATCGAGCGGTTCGTTTTCAATATAAACCAAAGCGTAGCGAGCGACCTTCATGGTATAGCGAGCTTGTTCGATCGCGGACAACTGTTCCCAAGCGACGGGTTCGGCTTCCGGTTGCGCTCCCGAACGCATGGCGTGGGCCAGCGGACGCGCAAACACATACAAATCCTCTTCTGCCCAATTCGATAATAACGGTTGAACGCAATTAACGAGTTGCTCGGCGGGTGAGAGCGAAGCTGAGAAGATCGTTCGAGCGCGAGTGGCAATCGTCTCTAAAAATTCGTGAGGAACGCACTCGCCAAAGCGTTCTAAGAGCGATTTGCGAACCGATCGAATCTCTAACGACGACCAAGCGCGCTCCGTGCAAGCGAAAAAACTGTCGGTTTGAAACGCGATGTCCCAGTCCTCCGACGCTTCCACGCCTGCAAGTTCTGCTTCGGTGCGATCGAAATAAGCTTCTGCATCGGGATCGGTTGGATTCCAGGGATAAGCTATCTCATCCCGCACCAGCAGTTCTAGTAATTCGTCGCGAATTTCGCAAGTGCGATTTGCAACAGACTTTCCGGTATTGATGAATTGATTGGACATAATACTCCTCCTGCGTGACCTTAGATGCCCCCCAACTGGCTACCGATAGATACACGACCGCCTCCCCCAGTTCCGAACAAATCAATTACTTTTTTACCTTGAATTTCTTTGCCCGAAGCTCGAGCGATCGCACTCCCCTTATCCTCTACTGATTTCCTTCAAATTTCAACTCCTAAACTAAGCCCAATTAGTGTAGCTTTTATCCGGAGGATTAAAGACCGCCTCGAGGGGGATATATAGCGCTACTTGCCTGATAATGAGCGGTACTAAAAAGCTGAAGCCTTGATTGGTGGGCGCTGCCCACCCTACCGAATTGTCCTAACGTATGGGCGTAGCGCTATAACCTCGCTTTTCTCGCCTGTGTCTTAATTCCGGCGGTTGAGTTGCCTTTGCAGCGAGATCGCGAGACTCTAACGGGGGGTGAATTCTACGCTTCGATCGCGACTAAATTATCGCGATGGACGACGGTTTCCGCCCCCATATAGCCCAGTATTTCCGGAATGCGATCGGAATGTTGCCCCTGAATTTGCCGCACTTCCGCGCTCGTATAGTTCGTCAATCCTCGCGCGATTTCTACCCCTTGGGGATCGCAGAGTACCACAGCATCGGAAGCGAGGAATTCGCCCTCCACGCGCGTAATTCCAGCCGCTAGGAGCGATTTTCCGCCCCGCGCGATCGCTTTAACCGCCCCCGCATCGAGGTAAAGTTTGCCGCGCGCGACTAATCCGTAGGCAATCCAACGCTTGCGGGCGTTGGTAGGGCGGGGTTGCGGCTCAAATTGCGTGCCGATCGCTTCCCCTTGTAAAATCTTCTCGATATTTTCCGGTTGTTTGCCGTGACAAATCGCCACTCGCACCCCCGCACTGGTGGCAATGCGCGCGGCGGAGAGTTTCGTTGCCATACCGCCCGTTCCCCACTGCGAACCGCTACTCCCCGCTTCGACTTGCAATTGCGCGAGTTCTTCGGCGCTAACTAACTGGATGGGCTGCGCGTCAGGATTGGCGCGCGGATCGGCTGAGTACAAGCGATCTACATCGGTAAGTAAAAATAACCAATCGGCTCCGATTAAACTAGCAACAAGGGCGGAAAGGGTGTCGTTATCGCCGAATTTCAGTTGCAGTTCTTCGACGGCGACGGTATCGTTTTCGTTGACGATGGGGACGACACCGAGTTCTAAGAGGGCAGCGAAGGTATTTTTGGCGTTGATGTAGGAACTGCGCTCTACTAAATCCCGCCGCGTTAATAGGACTTGCGCGATCGGGAGGTTTAAACTGGTGAAGAGGTCGTCGTAAATGCGGATTAAGCGCCCCTGTCCGACGGCTGCGACAGCTTGTTTGAGGGCGATTTGTTGGGGACGTTCGCTCAGGTTGAGACGGGCGCAACCCACGCCTACTGCACCGGAGGAAACGAGGACGACGCGATCGCCATTGGCTTGAAGTTGGGCAATGGTTTCGACTAACATCGCGATCGCGGATAGCGCTAACTGTCCGTCCCGCGTCAAACTGGACGTTCCAATCTTAATAACTAGCGTTCGTGTCAACATCATTAGTAGTTCGTAATTATTACCCCACAACGGTCATCGGGGGTTTGAATATCGTTGTTTGAGATTTATCTACTTTTCCCGAATTAAAATTAGTTGCTCTATGACCTAAAATTACGAATTACGAATTACGAATTACGAATTACGAATTATTTGGTCATTATCGACGATGGGGTGGGTGAAGTCTGTGATTGCCGTGGGCAAGCGTCACGCCTAACAACTCAGACACTAACACTTCCATGTTTCGCAGGGCGTGGGAAGGAACTTTCAAGGGATCCACCATCGGTTCGACTAAGATCGAAAACATCCCCAAGCGATTCCCCGCTAGCACGTCGGTGAACAAGCGATCGCCCACCATTGCCACTCGTTCCACGGGTAAATTCATCTCTGCCACAGCCTGCCGCAACTTCCGCCGCGAAGGTTTGCGCGCCCCGGTAATGTAGGGTAAATCCAAGGCTTGCGCGATTCTACCGATGCGATTTTCACTGAGGTTATTGCTGACTAACCATAACGGGACGGTATCCCGCAATTGCGTTACCCACTCGATCACTTCAGGTGAAACCTCCCGTTTTCTGAGGGGAACGAGGGTTTCATCGACATCTAACACTAATCCTTTGAGGTGATATTTTTGTAAGATTTCGGGTGTTAAATCAATGACGGGACCGCCGAGAACGAGGTTGGGTTGTAAGTGGATTTTTAGAGCCATTTTTATAATTGATAATTGACAATTGATAGTTGACAATTAATAAATATTTGAGGGATAAGCATTTAAGTTTAGGTTAAAATTTAGGATTATGCGGTAATGAAATTGATGATTTATTGTCCATTGTCCATTATCAATATACCACCTCTTCGTTATCCATTATCCATTATCAATTACCACCTCTTCGTTATCCATTATCCATTATCAATTATCAATTATTTTGTTGTTTCTGAAGCGCTTGTTTGGCAATTTCATTCTCTTGCTGCGTTTTCGTGAATAAGTGCGTACCGTCGGGACGAGTCACGAAGAAACGATAGGGAGTGAGGGGAGGAGAAAGGGCCGCTTGTAGGCTGGCTAAACCGGGACTCGCGATCGGTGCGGGTGGCAGACCGGGTTTAAGATAAGTATTATAAGGCGAGTCTACCTGTATTTGTTCGGCAGTTAAGGACTTTTCTGGCGCTTGTTGAATGCCTAAAATATATTCTACGGTCGGATCGGACTCGAGTTTCAATCCTTCGCGCAAACGTCCTGCAAATACCCCAGCTAAGGTGAGGCGTTCTTCTTCGACTGCGGTTTCTTTTTGCACGAGACTAGCAAGCGTTACCCAGTCTAATAAGCTCGGTTTATTTTTTCCTTGTAGCTGTTGGTACTGAGGCAGTGCTACTTTTTGGAAGCGATCGAGCATCATATCGATCGCTTGTTTGGGCGTAAGGCGATCGCTCTTAATTTCGTAGGTATCGGGAAATAAAAATCCTTCCAAATGCGGTAAATTGGCGGGCAACCAAGGGTATTTATCGCGCGGAATTTGTCGCACGGCATTGAGAAAATCCTGTTCGCTGAAATAGCCTGCTGCCGCAAATTCTATCGCCATTTGGCGGTAGGATTGTCCCGGCGTAACGGTAAAGCTAAGGCGCACGGATTCTCCGCGCCAAATTTTATCCGCGATCGCCACTAAAGAATCTTGGGGCGAAAGGCGGTAAACTCCGGGCTGAAAACCGCCTTCTTTTCGCAGCTTCAGCCAAGAAGCCCACAATTTCCAAGCGACATCCGAGCGAATTAAACCCACCGCTTTAAGATCGCTACCGAGTTGGGGAATGGAAGTGCCTTTGGGAACGGTAATTTGGAGAATATCGGCGGGGGCATTGCGCAAAGCGTCTTCTCGAGCCGTCGGCGCGATCGCCCAATTCCACCACGCCCACCCCTGCCAGCCGCAAAAAATTAGCGCCAGCGGCAGAACTAAACCGTAGTACGTCCATCTCGAAATACGTGCGGTAGAATTCACGTTCCCAACTCCCAATTTTGAACTTTAAATGCCCCCATTCGGTTATTCAAACAACAAATCTTCGATAAAGGGTTGCACTTTCTTAAAGTCTTCTGGCGATAACAGTTCGAGTTTTCCGGAGGATAGCTCTCGAGCGAAAAATAGTAGGGGAGAAAGGGGAGTATAAATTTCGTATTCCTGTTCGTTATGGAAGAAGGTTGCGAGAAACTGATATTCATCAGTTTCGATGTCTCCCCCATCATTTTCGACTTCTAAGGTGAGAAGATCGTCTTCATCCACCTCCGGTAATTCTCCAGCGACGGTCAGCGTATAAGCAGCATCTTGAAGCACCAATTCTTGTTCGGCTAAAACCGCTTTAGCATCGGGGAAAAGTTCTTCGAGTTCTTCGCTATTTTCAATCCAAGTCGCATTGGCGGTTTCTTCCTCACTATCCCAGGCGATAATCGCGATCGGCGCATCGACAGGCAATAATAAGTGATAAGTCGATCCCTCAATCGAAAAAGAACGTTCGACATAGCAAGAAAGCGATCGCCCCATTTCATCAGTGAGGGTTACACTTTCGGGACTGGATTGCCCGTTGGATTCAGAAGATGAGTATTGAGTCATTCGATGTTGAAGATTTGAGTCGGGAGATGAAGCAGAGGGATTACAAGTTTAACGCCCGCTCCCTCTGCGAGCGCTCATCCCCCGGAATTAACTGTGAGTCCTTCGCCGAATAAGCAACTGTCAGACAATTCGTAAACGCTGCGGACATCTGTAAGATTATATTGTAGAGGGGTAATGGTGATATAGTTTTCCCGAATCGCTTGTACGTCTGTCGGAATACAAGAAGGTAGATGTTGGTGGTCGGGTTGGTCGATTTCTTCAATCGCTTCGCCAGCCAGCCAGTAATAGCTTTTGCCGCGCGGATCGACGCGCTTCTCGAATTGTTCGATGTAGCGGCGCACGCCTTGGCGAGCGATAGTCACTCCCGCAACTGCGTCGGGTTTGACGGAGGGGACATTGACATTTAATAGCGTCGTTGTCGGTAAGGGGTTTTTACAGAGGCGATCGAGCAAATCGATCGCAAAGTTCGCCGCTGTTGGAAATTCTAAGGAATTAAAACCCGCCAAACTGAAGGCAATGCTAGGAATCCCTTCGAGCGAGCCTTCCATCGCCGCCGAGACGGTTCCCGAATACAGCACGTCCGTCCCTAAATTCGAGCCGTGATTGATCCCGGCTAGGACAAAATCCGGTTGTCTGTCGAGCAGGGCGTGAAGGCCTAATTTCACGCAATCTGCGGGGGTTCCCGAACAAGACCAGGCCTTGACGTTTGGATGGAACACCGATTCGATCAGATTGGTGCGAATCGGTTGGTGCAGTGTCAGTCCGTGTCCGGTAGCCGATCGCTCGCCATCGGGACAGACGACAGTAATTTCATGGCCCGCTCGCGCTAAAGTATCGGCTAAAGTGCGGATTCCTGTGGCAAAGATGCCATCGTCGTTACTGATTAACAAGTTTAAAGGTCTATAGCAAGTCATGGAAATAGTCTCTCTATTTTTTAAGGATTGGTACAGTCTTTTTTAAGGGTAATCTCTTTGCCTGAATGGTATGACCCCTCACCCCATTTCTTAAGAAAATACAGGAGTAATTCGAGGGGTTCAGGGTAAAAATTGACTTTTCAAAAAAAAGATTTATTCAACTGCGAATTATTACCTAAGTAATTTTTACGAGATGCCGTAAATTTTAAATTTTGAATTTTGAGTTTTGAAATGCCGGTAAACTGGAGTGAGCGAGCCATCGGCAATCTCAATGCAAATTGAGGCGATAGTCACCGATCGCTGATGACCGATACTAGATAACTGCAATGATTTCATCCCCGACCGACATCGAAACGCAACTAAGCGAACTGAACCAAGACGCAACCGGCGCGATCGCGGCGGCAGATAACCTCGAGCGCCTCGAACAATTGCGCGTCAATTATTTAGGCAAAAAAGGTCAACTCTCGCAGATTCTGCGGGGTATGGGCAAACTCAGCGCTGAAGAACGCCCTCGCATCGGCGCGATCGCCAACCAAGTCAAAGATGCCCTGCAAAATAGCCTCGATGCCGCCAAAACGCACCTAGAAGAAGCCGCGATCGCTTCCCAACTCGAAGCCGAAACCCTCGATGTCACCATGCCGGGAGTCGGTCGCCCCCTCGGTCGCCTCCATCCCCTCAACAGCACCATCGATCGCTTCATCGAAATCTTCCTCGGACTCGGCTACACCGTCGCTGAAGGCCCGGAAATGGAAAGCGAATACTACAACTTTGAAGCCCTTAATACTCCCGCCGACCACCCCGCGCGGGATATGCAGGATACCTTCTACCTCCCCAACGGCAATCTCCTGCGGACGCAGACTTCCTCGGTGCAAATCCGCTACATGGAAACCCACGAACCGCCCCTGCGCATCATCGCACCCGGGCGCGTTTACCGTCGCGATACCGTCGATGCGACTCACTCGGCAGTATTCCATCAAGTCGAGTTACTCGCGATCGACAAAGGTTTAACCTTCACCGATCTTAAAGGCACGATTAAGGAATTCGTGCGCCAGATGTTTGGCGAAGAACTGCCCATGCTTTTCCGCGCCAGTTACTTTCCCTTCACTGAACCTTCCGCCGAAGTAGACGTACAATGGCGCGGCAAATGGCTTGAAGTTGCCGGGTGCGGAATGGTCGATCCCAACGTTCTTAAAGCCGTGGGCTACGATCCCGAAGTTTACTCCGGTTTTGCTGCCGGTTTTGGGGTCGAACGCTTTGCAATGGTCTTGCATCAAATCGACGATATCCGCCGCCTTTATAACAGCGATTTGCGCTTCTTGCGGCAGTTCTAACCCGTTGGAGAACTTGCATTGTTGAATTCGGTAGGGAGGTTAACTGAAAACGTCCCTACCTTGCTTGTCTGTAAAGACGTAAAATCAATTCTTCTTAACGCGATCGCCTTGCAAAATCCACGAATCATAGACATAACACAATGGGGATCGCGCGTCATCCCCTGAATGGAAAAATTTTTTACGGCAAAAAAGGGGATATTCAAAAGGCGATCGCGACTTCATTAAACTTAGGGAATAAATACAATTCTTAAAGATATGACTTTGGGCAGGCAGGGTTTTAAAACCGTTGCCCTTACTATAAAAAAAGTTCGATATGAAATTTTCATTCAATCTAAATTGATGATGAAGTCTTGAATTGGCATCATCTTAACTCAATTTCAGATCGACATTTTCGAGCAAAAAATATTACCTCTACAATAGGCAATTTTCCTAATGGAACCCGACCAATTAGTTTCTCAATTTAAAAATTTAAGTGTTGACGACCAACTCGCATTGCTGTGGTTTGTTTACACGGAAATGGGAGAGAGTGGGAGTGTTACCCCCGCCGCCCCCGGTGCAGCAGGAGATGCAATAGCTGGAGGCTTATACGACCAAGTTAAAGGGATGTCCCACGAAGAACAGTTGCAAGTTCAACGCGACCTTCTTCAAGGAACCAGTAACGAAATTACTCGCCAATACGGTTCTTTAAGCGATAATACTAAACTCTTATTTTGGTATCGTTTAGCTCAAGGAATGGAAGAAGGGACAGTAATTCCGATGCCAGAAGGGTATAAGATGGCAGAAGGAGGTCAGAAACTCCTATCCGCACTTAAGGGCAGCGAGCCTAACGAACAAATTACCTTCCTGCGCTCTTGTGTTACCTCTACAGGTAGCGAACCGGCAGAAGGCGCAGCAATTTAGTACGCTAACACCAAATTAATGAATGGGGAAGTTGGTATTAACCAGCTTCCCTTTTCTGTTTAGGTCGATCGATTTTGCAGCCAATTTTGATGTTAGGTAGTCGAACTAATCGGGTGGAGTCGGTTGCAAAACGCCTCGTTTGTCGCGACGCAGAGGATAGGGTTGCACGGGTAAAGGCGCACCTGGAGACTCGAGAACGGAAACTCCATAGGACCAATCGGGCGGACAGATAGCGATATATCGCGCGTAGCCGCCCGTTCCGCCTTCAGGTTTGGCAAACCCGATCGCGACTAGAGCGCCCGCTTCCGGTACTTTATCTAAATTGGCAACCCCTTCGGCTTGAGTATAGTGGTTGTGGAGCAGCCAGGATTCTCCTTCTAAATCTGGGGTTGTATCGGTGTCGAGCGGTTCGTGTCCGTGAAAGAGGATGTGGCGCTGTAAGTGCAGGAATTGTAAGGCATCTAAGGAGACGCTGGGAAAGGGTTTTTGATTGAAGCGATCGCTCTGACTCCATTTTTTAGACCAGTCCGTGCGGAACATCACCACCGCACCTTCCGGGATTTTGCCGTATTTCGCTTCCCAAGCGCGAATATCGGCAACCGTCGCGCGATCGCCCGGATCTGCCGCGACGCGATCGCTGACATTAATTACAACCAAGGGACGCAAGGCATAAGTTGGAGGGAGATCGCTAATCGTAGCGCCATATTCATCCCAATGCGCAGGCGGGTCGAGTTGCGTGCCGTATTGGTCGGTGGGGAGGTTGTAAGCTGTAGCAATAAAGCCGTGTTGCGCGTAGGTGTATTCTTCCCCGGTCTTGATATAGCTGGGCAGGTCGGCACCGGCTGTGGCGGGTTCAAATGTCGCGTTACCGAAACCGGGCCACACCGGAATTGTGGGACTAAAAGCATGGGTTAAATCGACATATTTAGCCGATTTAAACGTCGTTTCGTAAATTTTCCAAAAATCGGAACTTTCTGCACGAACGGGGTGCAGACCGATTGAGAGAAGGCACAGAATAGCAACGAGGCCCATCCATCGTAGGAGCGCGCGCTGGGTCATACAAGGTTTGATGGTTGAGAAATGGAATCGGCTTACCCGAAATAATCAGTCAAAAGTCTCGCCTTTTAATTATTAAACAGCGAGGGCGGCTTAAGGCTGAAAGTTTTTTATCGGCTTGCTGGTAAAGCTCGCTGCTTAGAACATAAAAGGTTGCAGCCATTGAGCGAGTCGCTAAGCGGCGATCGCGCTTCAATCAATGCCGGAACGATAAATTTTGGAGCCTATATACACGGCGAAAAGGAGGCTACGAACTGCTTCTCGCCTCGTTGTTCCTTTATAGCCAACACGGGCAGAGTGGGTAATGAAATTACGTCTTCGCTTAACTCTGACGAGAGTTTTTCCTGAAGCTATCCCAAAGAATCTGTATGAGGAAATAACACCTAAAACAAATTATTCACCTCATGCACGCGCTATCTGTCCTGCCTCTTATCTTAGCAATCCCCTTCACTTCTCCAAAAGTCATGCTAGTGCAATTTACGACTTCTACAACAGTTTCAATCCCTCAAGAATCGATTTCATCTATTCGTGGCGTGTTCCAAGCCGAAGACGGCAATCCGGATGATTGTCCCCTGCGCGGTTGCGGGCGGCGATACGAAGCTACCAGCGATCGCGGTAGCGGACGCATTCAAAACTTGGCAGCGTAATCCCTCACTTTCTGGAATCTGCGCGATCGTTTCACCTCATCCTCTCCGCAAATCGAGCCTTACCATTGAAATTTATTTAACTTTTCATCTCCGCAAAAATATCAGGACTCTCCCTCGCAAGTCCTGATATTTTTTTTGAGGAAAATCGGCGGTTTAACGGGTTGCCGCTGTAAATAGTTGCGCTTTGACCGCTATGTTTTATATTATTGTAGAGGAATAAACCTTGGCATCAGGGTGCTGCTTGCGATAGGAAGTTAGGTTGAGGGCCTTGCATCTGCCCTTGACATCGATCTGTCTTACTGGTGTAAACTTATACCCCTGGAATGTCATTGTTAGCGTTATGATCGACGACATCGATCTGATCCAAAGTCTTAGCCCTAGTGCGATGGATCGGATACTTTTCTACTTAGCATTCAGCGCCATGAGAACGAGCGGGCATCGTCACGGTGCATTTTTGGATGCGGCAGCGACCGCCGCGAAATGCGCGATTTATGCAACCTACCTCGAGCAAGGCGAAAATATTCGGATGACGGGGCATTTGCACCACATCGAACCCAAACGAGTCAAAGCGATTGTGGCAGAAGTTAAAAATGCTCTGACAGAAGGAACGCTGATGAAAATGTTGGGTTCCCAAGAACCCCGCTATCTGATTCAGTTTCCTTATGTGTGGCTAGAAAAGTATCCCTGGCAGCCGGGACTCTCGCGGATCGATGCTTGTAACCTGGATTCTGAGGAAAAAGACTACCTGGAAAAGAAACTTCCTCAAAATATACCCGACGCAAAAGCGATCGACTCCTTTCAATTTTTAGAACTCATTGAATATCTCCATCTTCGTTCCCAAGAAGATTTCCCTCGGGAACGACAAATGCCGATTAGCGAAGCCCTAACCGAACATATTAAGCGTCGCCTCATTTATTCGGGAACCGTGATGCGGATCGATCGCCCTTCAGGACTCCCGTTTTATGCCCTCACGCGCGCCAGTTACTCCCCCGCCGACCTCGAAGAGCGGACTTATACCACCGTCGAAGATACAGCACGTTACTTCCGTTTGATGCGGGATTGGGCGGCGAAGAGACCGAATGTTATGCGCGTCTTAGAAACCCTTGATATTCCCCCAGAAAACCTGGAAGCGGCTCGAGAGGATCTCGACGAAACGATTCGCGCTTGGGCAGATAGACACCATCGCGATGGCGGACAACCGACAGTTCTTCAGATGGTGTTTGGCGACCACGATGAGGAATAATTCGTAGTTCGTAATTCGTAATTCGTAATTCGTAATTCGTAGTTCGTAATTCGTAATTGATGCACTGTCATCGATCCCCCCGTAAATTAGCGAGATTTTGGCGCGCTGCTGCCAAGTCTGGTTTGAGTTGAATTGCCTGCTGATAAGCGGCGATCGCGTTCTGGGTTTTGCCCTGAATCTGCCAAAGCGCCCCCAAGTTGCAGTAAGCCTGCGCCAAAGTGGGGTTGAAGGTCAGGAGGTGTTGATAGGCAGCGATCGCGGCTTCCAGTTGCCCTAACCCCTGCAAGGCATTGCCCAACTGGTTGTGAGCGGCAATGTAATCGGGTTGCAGCCGAATTGCCTCCTGAAAGCACGCCACAGCAGCCGCTAAATCGCCCTGACCGGCCAGAGATTTGCCGCGTTTAAAGTGCGATCGCGCCGCATCGGTAATCGGTTTCGCCTGCCAGGGGGCAAACTGCTGTAAGTGAAATTCACCCGCCTCAGTCACCATCAGTTGCAACGATCGCTCCAGTCCGCGCCGCCGCAACGCTTCATTAACCGCCCGCTCCGAAGACTCTCGCTGCAAGCGTTGCTGTTGGTGGGAAATTCCTTGAGGATTGATGCGATAGAAGTAAAGCGGGCGTTCTAAATGGTAGATTTGGGTCACTTCTGCAACTCGCAACGAGAGATCGTAGTCTTCGGCAGAGGTAAATTCGGGACGGATACCGCCAATGGTTGCAAATACTGACTGTCGCAGCAACCGGAAATGGAAGGTTAGCAGATCGACGAGCAGCCCGATTGGACTATAAGGGATTTTGCATCGCTGCCCCAATCCTTGCCGCTGACCCCGAAGATCGATATTGACGTGGTTGGTGTAGACCATGCCATACTCTGGGTGGCGATCGAGAAACTCCACCGTTTCTTGTAAAGCTGTGGAAGCCAAGCGATCGTCGGCATCGAGCCAGCCGACGTACTCGCCCTGCGTTAGTCTATGAGCCTGACTCAGCGCTCGACCTCGCCCCAAGCGATCGCCCTGCTGAAAGCGAATCCGAGCATCCTTTTGGGCATAGTTTTGGGCAATGGCAACCGAGCGATCCGTAGAGCCATCATCCCAGAGAATCAGTTCCCAGTCGGGGAAAGTTTGAGCCAGCACAGACTCCAGCGCCTCCGCTAGATACGCCTCGGTGTTGTAGACGGTCATCACGAGGGAGACTTTCGGGAGGGGGGGAGTGGAGAAGTTACTCATACCATTTCCTACAAGTTTTGCACTAAATTTGTCGCCGTAGGGGCATAACACCGTTATGCCCTCTTAGGGATTCGTGCAAAATCAATAAGAATTGGTATCACGCTAACCAATGAACAAAGATAGGAAGTAAAGCGCCTTCTCATCTATCAAAGGCGATCGCTTTCACAAGTCAGGCACGGAGTATCTGAGATTGAAAGCGTACCTCACCCCGATGAAAAATGCTATCTATGACATAGCGCTACAGAATACCCTAGGCAGACTCCCACTCCACTCGTAAAACGAGCTTTTAAGCAACACTGGTAAATAGCTGCTGCCATTCCTTCGCGGGTGCATCGGGGGCGGCAACAATTTCCACAATTTTATTTTTTGCTTCTGGTTGGAACAATGCCGCAACGCAGGTTTGAGCAACCTTGGTTCGCGGGATGCGCCCTTCAAAAAGGGTATCGGCAGAAGCCATAATAATCGAGTCTGAATTATCTTCGTTTAACAAACCGCCCGGTCGCACGATGGTATAAGGCAAACCGCTTTTTTGAATGTAATTTTCGGCTTGTTGTTTCCAATAAAGAACCAACCAAAATAGGTTAAGGGGATGAAAGAACTTAGAGGTACAAAGCGAAGACACCAATACAAACTGTTGAATATTCTTTGATTTCGCGGCTTCAACTAAATTTTTTGTGCCTTCATAATCGACTTTGTAGGGGCCAGTCGCATCGAAGGAAGGGGTTGCACCTGTCGCGCAGATAAGATGGGTACAATCTGCGATCGCATCGGCTAAACTGGCTCGATTGAGAACATCACCTACGACTAAATCTGCTTCCGGCGGTAATATTTCTCTTCCTTTCTCTAGATCTCGCACCATCGCCCGCACGGAAATATTTTGTTTGACTAATTCCTTAACAATTCTCCGTCCCGTTTGTCCGGTTGCTCCAGCTACAAAAACTTTCATTTGCACCTTGCCTCTAACAATACTTATTTATTGTAGCGGTTTGCAGTTAATCGGAAACAGCGGGCGGTAATCGGTCTATTTTGGTGCGGAGATCGACACTTTAAAAAATTTAGGATGGCAGTTTTTAGATGAAATGAAGGACACAAGCAGGATAAAGGTCGTTCGCGCCTACCAATTTAATTTAGATATCTATCCCTCGCGCGCGAGAAAGTCGCTGTCTCTTCATTTTGAGTTGAAACTTGTTAAAAACGAGCATAAAATCTGTAAAATCAATACGGTTGAGATCGTGCAGCGGAAATCGGCAAATTTATGATGAGACAGTCGCTCGATAATTTATCATTAGGCGCGCCCCGCAAAGCGGCACTGTGTATCGCGCTAGGTATGGGTTTAATGTTCGATCCCCATCTTAATGCCAATCGCGCGATCGCTGCCCCCCAACCCACCGCCGCTGCCCTCCAACTCACCTACCCGCCCCGCACCTATCAAACCACCGCCCCTCAACTCTTCTTCATCGGTAGCGCCCCGCCCCAAGGCGAAGTCCTGATTAATAACACTCCCATTCGCCGCAGTCCTGCCGGACATTTCGCCCCCAGTCTCCCCCTCAACCTCGGCGAAAATCGCTTTACTGTCCGCTACGGCAACCAAGAAATTCAAGTTACCGTCACGCGCAACAGCGGACAGCCAGAAACGCCCCAAGGGGTCACTTTTGCCCCAGACTCGCTTTTTCCTGCCTCAGACCTCGCCAAACTGCCCGGAGAAGCAATTTGTTTTAGCGCGATCGCGCCCCAAAATTCTGCCGTTTCCGTCCGCCTCGGCAACCTCACCCTTCCCCTCGCCCCCCAAAGCGCCGTTCAACTTCCGCCCAATTCTGCCGTCCTCAACGCCCAAAATCAACCCGCCCCCCTCGACGCAACGCCTTACCAAGGTTGCGCCACCGCCAACGCCGCCGCCGCCCTCGGCAAACCCACCTACGAACTCAACCTCAACGGTAAAACCCTCTCCCAGCAAGCCCCCGGTAGCGTGACGATTCTTTCCCCCGTGCAACTCGAAGTCGTGGAAGTTACCGCCGATGCGGGCGTAGCGCGAACCGGCCCCAGTACCGACCATTCGCGCCTCACGCCCCTCCCCAAAGGCACTCGCGCCGCCGTTACCGGACGCGAAGGGGAATGGTTGCGCCTCGATTACGGCGGCTGGATTAAGCAAAGCGAAACGCGCCTTATACCGGGGGCGGTTCCGCCTCAAGCAACGATTCGCAGCGTTTTTTCGCGGCAGGTTGAGGGTGCGACAGAAGTTCGGTTTCCGCTGACGGTTCCGGTTCCCCTCGCCGTGCAACAGGGCGATAGTACCTTTACTTTGACGCTTTACGATACCACCGCACAAACCGATACGATTCCCTTCAACGATAATCCCTTGGTGCGGCGTTTGGATTGGCGGCAAGTTTCGCCGGCAGTTGTGGAATATACGTTTAACCTCAAAAGCGATCGACAATGGGGTTACGATTTGCGGTACGAGGGGACAACTTTGGTGTTATCCTTGCGCCATCCTCCTAAACTGAGCAGCGATCGCGCTTTGCCGTTGCAAGGATTGCCGATTGTCGTCGATGCGGGACACGGCGGCAACGAATCGGGGGCATCCGGGCCGACGGGATATTTAGAGAAGGATGTTAATTTAGCCGTTTCCAAGCTGTTGCAGCAGGAGTTAGAGCGGCGCGGTGCTAAGGTTTATATGACGCGAGACAGCGATGTTGATGTATCTCTGCAAGATCGCGTCGCTGAAATTAATCGCCTCAAACCCGCTATTTCTCTTTCCGTCCATTACAATGCGCTGCCCGATGGCGGCAATGCAGAAAATACGCAGGGAATTGGAATGTTTTGGTATAATCCCCAAGCTCACAGTTTGGCGGTTTTTTTACATAATTATTTAGTAGAAAAGTTAAATCGTCCGTCCTACGGGGTTTTTTGGAATAACCTGGCGCTGACGCGACCCCATACTACGCCTGCGATACTGATGGAGTTAGGGTTTATGATTAACCCGTGGGAGTTTGAATGGATTACGAATCCGGGGGAACAAGAACGTTTGGCTGCGGCGATCGCGGATGGGGTTGTGGCTTGGTTTGAGGGAGAACGTTAGGAGTTAGAGTTGGCACTTTCTGCGGGGGCAGGAATGCGATCGCGACATTCGAGATTCAAGTTGCGATCGCCAAACGGCGCATCGACAAAATCGCAATGATGGGGACGTTCGCTATCGGGATAGCGATGGGGATGGAAAAATTGACAGCTTAGGCACATCTGCGCGATCGGAATTTTTCCCGCTTCTTGCAAGTTACGAACGATTTTAATCAGTCCTTGTAAAAATATAGTTTGCTCGAATTCAGAAAGTTCGCCGACAGCTTGAAGCAAAACATCCGGCCAACAAGCCGTTTCTCGGGCGACGGTTTCGCCGGGAGGAGTCAGGGTAATTGCGATCGCGCGCCGATCTCGAGGCGATCGCGTTTTTTGCACTAACCCCTTTTCCTCCAACACTCGCACCGCATCGCTTGCCGTCGCCGCAGTCACCGCCAAACCCGCCGCCACTTCCGACAACCGCATTCCCTCACTCCCGCTAGTTTGCAGCAGCGATAAAATCTGAATTTGAGTCGGAGACAGTCCGAGTTGTCCGGCTTCTTGCCACGATTGACTTTTGAGCGCCAAACTGACTTTAGACAGTCCGACTAAAATGCGTTCCACTGTCGCATCGCTCGCTGTTTCCCCCTCTTTCCCACTCATAGACCCCAATCAATTGGACATTAAAGCCAATGTCTGGGGTAACGGCGGCCCGGTGCTGTGTTATTGAATACAAAAGTCCATAAAACCATAATCGTAGAGCCGACAAACACCGGAGTTAATAAAAAACTCCAAGACGCATGACTCATCACGCCCACCAATGCAACCGCACCGCCGGGAGGATGCACCGTGCGGGTGAGTTTCATCATCTTAATCGTCGTTGCGACTGCCAAACCCATCACCCAAGGTTCTGACCCAAACGCTTGTACTAATGCGACGCTCACGAGCGCACCCATGCAATTGCCGCCAATCACATTTCGAGGCTGCGCCAGAGGACTATCGGGGATTCCATACACCAAAACGGCAGTCGCGCCGAACGGGGCTGCAATCAAAGGATAGTGCGTAAACACCGACAGATAAGCTAGCACTTCAATACCAATCAAGCTTCCTACCCAAGAGAGGAGTCCTTGGGCAAAGGAAAATTGGGGCTGATAGGCGCGCCCCCGACGATGAGATTTGCGCGCGCTGACGATTATACGTCGGTAGGCGTTTACATCTTTTAAAAGCTTGGTTCGTTGCTTTCTCAAAACGACCATTTTTATTTAGGAGTCCTAACTATTTAGTTTGAAGGAAAGGTAACGCGATCGTGCCATCCCTGTCAACCGCTAGGCTGAAGCTGTCCCACCCGCAAGCTACAATAAACCTTTGGAAAGTCTGCTGACGGAGGATTGAAAGTTTGACGACTCGCGTAATTATCGTGCGCCACGGCCAAAGCACCTACAACGCCCAACAAATGATTCAGGGGCGTTGCGACGAATCGGTTTTAACCGAAAAAGGTTGCAACGATGCTCGAATTGTGGGCGAAACGCTTGCCAATCTCAAGTTCGATGCGATATATCACAGCCCGCTGCAACGGGCGGCACAAACCGCAGAAATCATCCATCGCTGTTTGGACAATCCTCCGGCTTTAACGGCATCGTCGCTATTGTTGGAAATCGATTTGCCCTTGTGGGAAAAACTGAATAAAAAAGATGCGGCAACGCAACACGCAGACGCTTACCGCAAATGGAAAAATCTCCCTCACGAATTCAGCATGACGCTAGAAGCGGGCGAATATTTTCCGGTACTCTCGCTTTACAAACAGGCGCAAGAATTTTGGCAGGAAATGCTCGCTCGGCATCAAGGTGAAACCGTGCTGATTGTCGCGCATAATGGCATTAACCGCTGTTTGCTGATGAGCGCGATCGGCATCCCGGTAGAGCGCTACCATACCATTCAACAGTCGAATTGTTGCATTAATGTTCTCAATTTTAGTGGCAGCCTCGGAGATTCAGTACAACTCGAATCGCTCAACCAAACCGCGCATATGGGCGTTAAAATTCCGCCCCCGCGTCCGCCGCAGACAAAAGTACGTTTGTTATTAGTTCGCCACGGAGAAACGCAATGGAATCGCGAATCTCGCTTTCAAGGAACGATTGATGTTCCGCTAAACGAACGCGGGCGAGAACAAGCGCAGAAAGCCGCCGAATTTTTGCAGGATGTTGGGTTTAACTTTGCCCTCAGCAGTCCGATGGCGCGTCCGAAAGAAACAGCAGAAATTATTCTCAGTCGCCATCCGGAAGTAACGTTAGCGCTCGAACCACAGTTTGAAGAGATCGGTCACGGACTGTGGGAAGGTAAATTAGAGACGGAAATCGAAGCCGCCTTTCCGGGTTTGTTGCACCAGTGGAAAATTCATCCGGAGACGGTACAAATGCCCGAAGGAGAAAATTTGCAGCAGGTTTGGGATCGCGCGATCGCGGCTTGGAATAATATTGTTAAAACCTTATCCGAATCCGAGGAATCGACGGTGGGTTTAGTCGTCGCCCACGATGCAATTAATAAGGTACTTCTTTGTTACCTTCTCGGACTGCAACCGGCAGATATTTGGACGATAAAACAAGGGAATGGGGCGGTAAGTGTTATCGATTACCCCAGCGGTACTGAAGGATTGCCCGTACTCCAAGCCATTAATATTACCTCCCACTTAGGTGGAATTCTTGATAATACGGCAGCGGGAGCTTTGTAATTTAATGGACAATTTAGGATAGACAATTGATAATGGAGAAAGAGAAGGAACTTTTTTACCTTCGATAAAAGAATATTTCTTCGTTTAGTTCGGATATTGCAGATGAATTAAGGTGAGGCGTAGGGAGTGGGTTAATTTGATAGACCTCTCCCTCTTTTCGTCTTGTGTCTGCCTGTCGCGAAAACGTCTTTACAGCATTCTATCGAGCAGAACTGCCTACCCTACCATGCGAGCGATGAAGATTTCACAGAAAAAAATTTTGGGTATCACGCTTTTAATACTGTGCGCCGGTGCAGCGCTCGACACGCATAAAGTTCGGGCAGGAGACATCGTTCCGGCGAACGATGACGTTAATACGCAGGTTACAGTGGATGGTAATCTTTTTCAAATTAGCGGCGGCAAACTTTCCGGCGACGGTCGCAATTTATTCCAAAGTTTCCAACAGTTTGGACTGGATGCTAACCAAGTTGCTAATTTTCTTTCTAACCCACAAATTCACAATATCTTAGGGCGCGTCGTCGGCGGCGACGCTTCCATTATTAATGGCTTAATTCAAGTTACTGGGGGCAATTCTAACCTCTATTTAATGAATCCCGCCGGTATTATTTTTGGGCAGGGCGCGAGTTTAAATGTTCCGGGAGATTTCTTCGCCACGACCGCAACCGGAATTGGTTTTAATGGAGCCTGGTTTAATGCCTTTGGCCCTAATTCCTATCAAAATTTAATCGGCAATCCGGGGCAATTTGCTTTTGATAGCTCACAAGTTAGCGCAATTGTCAATAGCGGCAATTTAAGTGTTGGTTCGGGACGAAATTTGACCTTGCTGGGCGGAAATATTGTTAATACGGGAACGGCGATCGCTGCGGGGGGCGCGATTACCCTGGCTGCGGTTCCCGGCAGCAGTACAATTCATATTTCGCAACCGGGAAGTTTGCTAGCCTTGGATATCGAGCCGCCTCGGGATAACAACGGACAAATTCTGCCGTTTTCGGCGCGCGATTTGCCGCAATTGCTGGTGGGTGCAGGCGTTGAAACGGGGCTGCAAGTTAAAGCCGATGGAAGCGTGCAAACCCTGGCGGGGAGGACTGTTTCGGTAGCAGGAGGCGCGACAACGGTTAGCGGCGCGATCGCGGCATCCTCTTCCACCGGGGCGGGCGGGCAGATTGCGGTAATTGGCGATCGCGTTGCCCTGTTAGACGCAACCCTCAATGCTTCTGGGCGTACCGGCGGCGGCAATATCCGCATCGGCGGCGACTATCAAGGCGGCGGCACAATTCCCAACGCTAACCTCGTTCAAATTAATCGCAATTCCAGTTTAAACGCCGATAGTTTAACCACCGGAAACGGCGGACGAGTCATCGTTTGGGCGAACGGGACGACGCAGTTTTTCGGCAATATTAGCGCGCGCGGCGGGGCTTTATCCGGTAATGGCGGCTTTGTCGAAGTGTCCGGCTTAAAAAACCTCGACTATCGCGGACAAGTCAATACTTTAGCTCCCTTCGGCAGCACCGGAACGCTTTTGCTCGATCCGACCGATATCATCGTCACTGATTCCGGGCCGTTTAACTTTAACAATTTGGCTGATGTTAACGACTTTTCCGATCCCGATCCTTCAGCACCACCTCCAAATCGTCCAACGCTTGATGTCTCGCTCCTGAACAATGCGACCAGCAATGTTATCTTACAAGCGACGAACGATATCCTCTTTGAGGCTACCGTGCAGATGACGAATCAGGGTGTGGGGTTAACGGCACAAGCAGGCAGAAATATCTCGCTGAGACAGAATATTACGACGAGTCGCGGCAATGTCGAGCTAACTGCCGATGCGGATAACAACGGTAGCGGCGGTATTGAGTTGATTGGGGGTGCAACTATCGACACTCAAGGGGGAAATATTGAGTTGAGCGGTAGCGGAATCGATATCCGTCCGGGAGGAACCTTGCGAAGCGGTGGCGGAGAGATATCGTTAACTGCCGGTCAAGGAGGCCTTCGCGCTGGTGACATCAACTCGAGTTCGACTTCGGGTAATGGCGGAAATATCATTCTCGGTAGTGCTGGAGGGCGTATAGATGCGGGAGACCTGGACGCTTCCGGCGTTACAAATGGCGGCGGTATTACAGCGAGGGCGGCTACAGACATTAGCCTCGGTCGGCTAGATGCCAGCGGCGAGAGTGGTAACGGCGGTAATGTCGATCTCGGTAGTGCTGGAGGGCGTATAGATGCGGGAGACCTGGACGCTTCCGGCGGTACAAATGGCGGCGGTATTACAGCGAACGCTGCTAAAGACCTTCGGCTCGGTCGGCTAGATGCCAGCAGCGAGAGTGGTAACGGCGGCAATGTCGATCTCGGTAGTGCTGGAGGGCGTATAGATGCGGGAAACCTGGACGCTTCCGGCGGTACAAATGGCGGCGGTATTACAGCGAGGGCGGCTACAGACGTTAGCCTCGGTCGGCTAGATGCCAGCGGCGAAAGTGGTAACGGCGGCAATGTCGATCTCGGTAGTGCCGAAGGGCGTATAGATGCGGGAGACCTGGACTCTTCCGGCGGTACAAATGGCGGCGGTATTATAGTCAGTGCTGCTAGAGACCTTCGGCTCGGTCAACTGGATGCTAGTGGCGCTAGCGGTGGTGGCGGTCTTATCATTCTCGATAGTGCCGAAGGGCGTATAGATGCGGGAAACCTTGACGCTTCCGGCGGTACGGATGGCGGCGATATTATAGCAAATGCGGCTAGAGGGATTCGGCTCGGTCAGCTTGATGCCAGCGGCGCTAGCGGTAACGGCGGTAATGTCGATCTCGAAACGCCCGACAACATTTTCACGAGTTGGATTAACGCGCAAGGCGGGACGGAGGGCGGCACTGTCCATATCGACACCGAACGATTTTTCCGCGCTACGGATACTTTTACGGCAGCAGATGGAAGTTCTGCAAGTATTTCGACAATTGGAGGCAGCGGCGGTCAAATTCGCATCGAACACAGGGGGATTGCAGCTTTTACGGTAGGGGACGCTAGCACTAATGGAACTCGAGGTGCAATAACAACGGGAAGTTCGCGCATTAACCCGGGTGAGTCTTTCCGCTCCAACGTCTCGCGGGGGAATATCGGAGTTGATTCTTCTGACAGCAATTTCAAGCCTGATGATTTTTACGCCAACAAAGTCGATCGCGATGACTCGATGCCACATCCTCATGAGGATGATAGAGATCTAAACCATGAGCGAGAAAGACCGAATCCGGAGGAAATAGAGCAAGCGCGGGGAAGCGGTGCGGAACCCATTCAAATTAGAGAGGTGGCGGCTTTTGATGGCGAATTTAGCAATGAGTTTGAAGATTACTTCGATCTCCCCAATCCTGTCCCACAAGTCAGCCCGGAGCAATCTCGCGAGAACTTGCGAGAAGTTGAGGCTTTAACGGGGTCTAAACCGGCAATTATCTATGCCGTTTTTGTGCCTTCAGGAGGTTCTGGGGACAAAGACTTAGGGTCGAGTTCTGAGCGAAGGAATTCCCGGGCGGACAGCGATCGCTTAGAACTCGTACTCGTTACGAGTTCGGGAACTCCCGTTCGGCATCGGCTCGAGGTAACGCGCGAGCAAGTTATTAAAGTAGCAAACAGCTTTCGCGCGGGTATTACTAATCCCTCGCGCCGCACCGCCTATCTCGCGCCGGGGCAGCAACTTTATCAATGGCTCGTAGCTCCCCTAGAAGCCGATCTTCAAACGAACAAGATTACTAACTTATCATTTATTGTCGATACGGGTTTGCGCTCCCTTCCTTTTGCGGCGTTGCATGACGGAAGCAAGTTTCTGATCGAACGCTACAGCGTCAGTTTACTGCCCAGCCTCGCGCTCAGCGATCTGAGCTATACCGATCTTAAAGACCGTTCGGTACTGGCGATGGGAGCTTCAACTTTCGCGGATCAATCGCCTTTGCCTGCTGTTCCGACTGAGGTTAATGCGATCGCGAAGCAACTGTGGCGGGGTAATACTTTGCTGAACTCTCAGTTTACTTTAGCGAACTTGCAAGAAGCGCGATCGCAAACTCCCTACGGTATTATTCATCTTGCCACTCACGGCGAATTTAAATCTGGAAAGCCTTCTAATTCTTACATTCAGTTCTGGGACGCAAAACTCACCCTCGATCGCCTGCGCGCCTTGCGTTGGAACGATCCGCCTGTCGAACTGCTGGTTTTAAGCGCCTGTCGAACCGCTTTGGGCGATGAGGAAGCAGAACTCGGATTTGCGGGTTTAACGGTCTTAGCAGGCGTTAAAACTGCGTTAGGCAGTCTGTGGTATGTCAGCGATGAAGGAACGCTGGGATTGATGACGAGCTTCTACGAGAAATTGAAAGAAGCCCCGATTCGAGCCGAAGCCTTGCGGCAAGCGCAGATTGCGATGCTGAGGGGCGAGACGACGGTTAAGGACGGGCAGTTAGTTACGCCGGGAGGAAGTTTTCCGTTACCTTCGACGAACGGGGATTTGAGCGATCGCAATTTTAGCCATCCTTATTTTTGGAGTGCCTTTACGATGATTGGCAGTCCGTTTTAATAATGGATAATGGATGATGAATAATGAATAATGGGGAATTAATAATTGATAATTGATAATGGATAATGGATAATGGGGAATTCGGTAGCAGGGGATAATTGATGAGAGTTTAATCCTTTAAATTGGCAAATAATTGCAAAACCTTTTGCCAAGCATCGGTAGCCGCTTCGGGATTATAGCTGGCGCGGCGATCGCAGAAAAACCCATGATCCGCCCCCTCATAACGGAAGATTTGATGGGGTATTTCGTACTTTTGCAATTCCGCCTCGATTTGGTTAACCTCCAAGGCGGGAATGCTCGCATCTTCCATCCCAAAAAAGGCATAGAGCGTTCCTTGAATTTCCCGCGTGCGCGAAATCGTCGGTTCGCCACCACCGGGAGTTAGGGTAGCAATTCCCGCGCCGTAAAATGAAGCCGTTGCAGCAATATCGGGAAGCGTCGCAGCGAGATAGGCGACGTGACCGCCAAAACAGAAGCCAATACAGCCAAATTCCGCTTTTTTAACTTGGGGCAAACTTTTAAGGGTATCGATCGCGCCTTGGATATCTGCGAGCAATTCTGAAGCGCGGGTTTGTACCTTATACTTGCGACCGATTTCAATATCCTCCGACGTATAACCCACCTCGAATCCAGGGGCTTGGCGCTGATAGATAGCCGGTGCGATCGCGGCGTATCCTGCCGCCGCTAATCGGCGCGTCACGTCGCGAATATGATCGTTTACCCCAAAAATCTCCTGAACGACCACTACCCCCGGAAAAGTCCCTTCTCCGGACGGTAGCGCGAGGTAAGCATCCACCTCGATATCGCTGCTGCGGACTTTAATATTCTCTGTTTTAATCTCTCGATCGCTCATCGCAAACCCTCCCTATCTTGCTCAATCATTCGTAATTCGCGGTCATTGAGACTTCGGCGCAAGCGATCGCTACAAGTCAGTACGAGTTAGAAGATTCGGTAAGGTGGGCAGCGCCCACCCGCCAAAACATTTGGTGCGTTTAGAAACAGATGTTCGCGCTTCAAGTAGCGCGGTAACTTCGTCCCACTCAGTACGCTGAGTTTAAACTCGCCGAAGCACCATATCCTACGGGTAAAAGGCTAACTCCGGCAACCCTAACGTTTCCGGCCATCCCATCATAATGTTCAAGCATTGTACCGCTTGACCGGATTGACCTTTAATCAAGTTATCCAATGCCGACATAACAATAACGCGATCGGTGCGCATATCGACTTCGATGCCGATATAGCAAGCATTCGTGCCAACCGCCCATTTCGTCTGAGGGTACACCCCATTAGGAAGAATGCGCACGAAAGTAGCAGAACGGTAAAAGGCTTTGTAGATCGTCATCAGATCGTCTCGTACCAAACCGGGATCGCGCAACGTTGCGTAAATTGTCGTTAGCATCCCGCGTACCATCGGGATTAGGTGCGGCGTAAACTGTACGTGAACCTCCTGTCCGGCTAATTCATTGCAAACTTGCTCGATTTCGGGGGTATGGCGATGGGCGGCAACGCCGTAAGGCGTGAGACTATTGTCGGCTTCAGCGAGTAGCAGGTTGGTTTTCGGCTGTCTGCCGCCGCCAGAGGTTCCGGATTTCGCATCGATAATCGCGGTTTCGGGAACGATTAAGCCTTGTTTGAGTAAGGGTGCAATCCCGAGCAAACTCGCGGTGCAATAACAGCCGGGACAGCCGACGAGGGAGGCGTTTTGAATCCTCTCGCGGTAGAGTTCCGGCAGCCCATAAACGGCAGTAGATGCGATCGCGCGATCGTTGCGTTCTTTTTTATACCAAGTCGTATATGTCTCTAAATTCGTAAAGCGATAGTCCGCCGATAAATCGAGAACTTTACAGCCCTTCTCTATCAAAGTTGGAGCCATATCGCAAGCCAAACCGTTTGGCAATCCGATAAAAACAACATCGCATCGCTCGGCGACAACTTCCAAATCTATTTTTTCAATAGTGAGATTGAAGCAATGCTCTAAATGCGGGTAGAGATCGCCAAAAGACTTCCCCGCACTGCTATCTCCCCCAATGTAAACCAATTCAACGTAAGGATGATCCAGCAACAGCCTGACTAGCTGCACGCCACCGTAGCCCGATGCTCCAATAATGCCGACTTTAACTCGTTCTGGTTCGCCCATAACGCTTGTTCCCTTCTATAAAAACGTTTCATAAGGCCCTGAAAGCTGGGCTGCATTATTGTAGTATCAATCTTGAAATTTGGGAGCAGAATTTTTGACAGATTTGAAATTTCGCGCCAGTATTCCGCCGCTAGCTGTCAATCCCGGTTAAAGATGAGAAGAACCGCGCTGTACTCATAAGACCTACGCGCCCCCTACCCAAACAAACGGGCTACAATATGAAAAACTCTGTTCCCTCGTAATGTCTTTCGCAGTCCAACCGTCGAACTTCTTTCAATTTTGCTTGACTGACCCATGTCTAAACAACTGACCATCGCTCAGGCACAACAACAACTTCCCAACTTGCCCGAGGAATTGGAGCGAGAACCGATTCTAATCGCTCAAAATGGGGTTCCAGTTATGGCAGTAATAAGCTATCGACATCTCACAGAACTGCTGGAAACTTTAGATATTCTCTCAGATAGCGAATTCGTTACAAAACTGCGTCATAGTATTACCCAAGCAAGCGAAGGGAAAACGGTTCCCTGGGAAGATGCCAAAGCCCAGTTAAAATTATGAGCGATGGAGCCAATCCAATACGAGATTCGACTTACACCGCTGGCGCTGGAAATGTTAGCGGCAGTCCGAGATCGACGCGAACAGGAAAAGTTGCGCGATCGCATCGAACAACTCAAAATTGAACCGGAAAAACAAGGTAAGTCTCTTGTAGATAACCTTTCGGGGTTTCGGAGTATTCGAGCCGTCGGACAGCGCTATCGCATCGTTTATAAAATCGAGAGAGATCGAGTTATCGTTGTTGTGGTTGGGATTGGGAGGCGTAAAGAGGGCAGTAGGAAAGATATTTATACCCTTTTAGAAAAACTATTAGACCTCTAAACCGATCGCGCCGTTCGATCGCTAAGCGTCAAGGGCAAGCAATCTCGCTAACTAAACGGCTACAATTTAAAAAAAACTCTTCCCTCGAATGTCTCCCGAAATGTCGCCTACTCTCAGCTTTCAATTTGATTCCATTGAAGATGCCTTAAGCGATTTGAAGGCAGGGCGAGTCTTGGTGGTTGTCGATGATGAAAATCGCGAAAATGAAGGGGACTTAATCTGCGCGGCCCAATTTGCCACCCCCGACACGATTAATTTTATGGCGGTGGAAGCGAGGGGTTTAATCTGTCTGGCGATGACGGGAGAACGCCTCGACCAACTGGATCTGCCCCTCATGGTTGCGAAAAATACCGATTCCAATCAGACGGCGTTTACGGTGAGTATCGATGCTGCACCGCATTTGGGCGTAGGTACGGGGATTTCTGCCGACGATCGCGCCCGTACCATTCAAGTTGCGATTAACCCCGCCAGCCGTGCGGAAGATTTGCGCCGTCCGGGTCATATTTTCCCGCTGCGCGCAAAAACTGGGGGCGTTCTCAAACGTGCCGGTCACACCGAAGCGGCGGTGGATTTGTCGCGATTGGCGGGGTTGTATCCGGCGGGTGTTATCTGCGAAATTCAAAATCCCGACGGTTCGATGGCGCGTTTGCCGCAATTGGTGGACTATGCCAAAAAGTACGACCTCAAGCTGATTAGCATTGCCGATTTGATTGGCTACCGCCTTCAACACGATCGCTTCGTTTATCGGGAGGCGGTGTGTCAGTTCCCCTCGCAATTTGGCAATTTCCAACTTTATGCTTATCGCAACGTTCTCGATGGTACAGAACAGGTTGCAATTGTTAAAGGGCATCCGAGCGAATTTCATCACCAACCCGTGATGGTGCGGATGCACTCGGAATGTTTGACGGGGGATGCGTTGGGATCTCTGCGTTGTGATTGTCGGACGCAGTTGCAAGTCGCGCTGAAAATGCTGGAAGCCGAAGGTAAGGGCGTTGTGGTTTATTTGCGGCAAGAAGGACGCGGAATCGGGCTGGCGAATAAGTTGAAGGCGTACTCGCTGCAAGATATGGGGTTGGATACGGTGGAGGCGAACGAGCGTTTGGGATTTCCGGCGGATTTGCGCGACTATGGGGTGGGGGCGCAAATTTTAAACGATTTGGGGATCGGAAAAATTCGCTTGATTACGAATAATCCTCGCAAGATTGCCGGGTTGAAGGGTTACGGGTTGGAGATTGTCGATCGCGTTCCCCTTTCAATCGAAGCGACGGATTACAATTCAGCGTATTTAGCCACCAAAGCGCAGAAGCTCGGCCATATGCTGATGCAAACCTATTTAACCACGGTAGCGGTGCGTTGGGGCGATAATATTCCGACAGCAGTCGAGCGTTACGAATGTTTGGAGGAGTTGCGCTATTTGGTGCAGGGAACGTCTAAGTTTTTGTTGCAGGAGGAAGTACGCCCCGTCGCGATCGCGCTTTTCGGGCAGCCGTCTTTAGTCGTTCATGTCGGTTTCGACCGTTCTCTCCTCGTCTCAACGGATTGGTATCGCAACCCCGAACATCCTTATGGCATTGCCATTGCAGACATTCTCGATGAATTGCTGGGCTGGGAGAAAGTACGAGGATTGGAGTTTTTAATTTCCCCAGGCGACGATCCGATGACGGGGTTGCAGGTGCAGTTGGAACGGCAAACCTTTGCTGACGACGTGCGGCCTTCTTCGTTGCGCGATCGCTGGACGACGCAGACGATCTACAGTTTTAACCGCTAACCTTCGCCCGACGCTGTTTCCAACCGGCAAGCGCTAATAGGGTTAAGCCCGCGATCGCGCTTGGTTCTGGCGTAGACTTGACAGGTTGCCCATCTGGTGTATGTTTGGACTTGTAAGCGGGGAAGCCAGGGACAAAAATATTTTCAAATCCGAGCAAGTAGTCTCCGCTCATCTTACCATCCGCGATCGGATAATCGATGGAAGGGTAATCGAGACAATTCAGCGTTGCCGGACATCGATAAGCGCGGAACTGTTCGTACCACTCGTACAACCCTCCAAACGGTTTTAAGTCCATATGGACATCGCCTTTATAAAAACGAAATTCGTGCAAGAGAATATCCTCTCCATAAAAATTCGCCGGTTGCGCGGGCAATCTTCCGGCAACAAAAGTCCAGAGATTATCCAACTTAAACTCTAAATTGTCCCACGTTGCCTTAATTGCGGTAATCTCTGACAAGTAGCCGTATTTAAAGTAGGTCAACAAACCGTCCCCATTGCGATCCTCTCCAGTAAATGTCACTGTTAAACGACTCGCACCAACACTGCCCTGCAATAAAGGGTTGTAGTCGAACCGATCCTTGGGTGTCCCGACGACTTGCGAAAACTCAAAAGTCGCAGCATTGGCCCCTACCGTACCTAAGACGAGGCAACTTGCCGTTGCCATTGCAGTTACAACAGCCCTCAATTCTAAAAACTTCATCTTTCAATATTCCCCTTTATTCAAGTGTTGCGCTCGTACCGCTCTTAGTCGCAATCTCTGCAAAAGCGATCGATTCCATCTCAATTTATCGCAATTCTGCCTCATCTTTATGTCTTATCGAACAGTTCTTCAGGATTCTAAAGGATATCTGTTTGAAGGACTTGGGGAACTTGATTTTCTATTCTATAAAATAAAAATCCTACGGCTTCGAGGAGTGGGGAGTGTCAAGGTAAGATGTTTAAAGATCGAAATAGCGTTGCCGAAGTTAACCTTATAAAAATGGAATCTTTTACGCTCATCGAGCAAGCCGCCCAATATTTTAAAGGTACTGCGACTCCCGCACCTGCCCGAGTGGTTGAGGCGCTTCTCGAAGCGGAAAAAACAGCAAGACAGACGCGGTTTCGCCCTCAGTTTGAAGAATTAGTGGGAACTTGGCGCTTGTGCTTGATTACGGGGACGAAACGAGCGCGAGAACGGGCGGGAATTGCTTTAGGGGCGGGGCGCTACCTGCCGCGTTGGGTGAAAATTTGCATTTCGTTTCAACCCGCTGCGATCGCGGACTTAGACCCGACAATTATAGCAGGGCGTGTGGAGAATTGTGTAGAAATTGGCGCATTGAAGTTAAGCTTATCAGGCCCGACGAAATGGTGGCGCGATCGCAACCTTCTTGCTTTTGATTTTACTCAAATTAACGTACAACTTTTTGGCAAAACGTTATACAACGGCAAGATTCGCGGTGGGGAGGAGAAGGAAGCCAATTTTTATAGCGAACGGATTGGCAAACAAGCCTTTTTTGCTTATTTTTATACCTCAAAAACTGCTATTGCCGCGCGGGGAAAAGGAGGGGGATTGGCTTTGTGGGCAAGGGATAATGGATAATGGATAATGGATAATGGATAATGGATAATGGATAATAAAATGATTTTTGAGTTAGCAGTGGAATCTATCGATCTATCTATGTTTTCTGGCGTAATTCGTAATTCGTAATTCATAACTCATAACTCATAACTCATAACTCATAACTCATAACTCATAATTCATAACTCATAATTCTTAACGGCAAAGTCTCCGAGGGTGATGGTATAACTCAACTGTTCGCCGGTGGCAATGTAGCGAATGATAACTTCGCAGGCGACAGCGACGGTGAAGAGAACGAGGTTGCGCGCGAGGGGATAATCGCACACATCGTCGTTGGCGGGGGAGGGAACGCGGTAGCTTTCATTCCAGATAATTTCGGCGTAGTCGGAGGCGAGTCCGACGTGCAAGGCGGGAAGGTTTTCGGCTTGGCAGTAGTCTTTGACGGCTTGGCGAGCGGTACTATTGTCAAAGGTATCGATCGCGAGATGGCAATTTTTGAAGAGTTGGCAGCAATTATCGGGCGCGAGTTCTTTCGTTTGCGCGTCTAAGGCAATTCCTAGGGCGCGATATAAACTGTTAGCGAGAATTTTGGCTTTGTAAGCGCCGACATCGGTTTTATAGTAAGGTTGAGTCGAAAGGTTGCGTTCCTCAATGCGATCGCGATCGATAACGCGCAACCTCCCGAAACCCGATCGCGCCAAGTTTTCCGTTATATTAGCCCCCAATGCGCCCGCACCGCAAATAGCGATCGGGAAGGCTTGGATTTTCGCCATCACTTCGGGGGTACGATGCAGTTGTTCGTGGAAAAAGAAACTCATCGCAATTTTGCTCCCGAGATTCGCTTTCTTTATCCTTAAACTAAGGTTTTAACTCTTCTAGGATCGTAAACTGAACGTGATTAAGAGAAAGCGAACCAATCGAAGCGCGTTCTTTGGTTACGGGTTCTCCCTCGCAGCGGAGGGTTTCAAAGGAGACATCTTTAGCCATTTCGGCATGATACCAAGCTAAACCCATAAAAAAGCGCGTTGGATAAGGCCCGCCTTCAATAATATCGTCGGGATTCGATTCCATTGGCAGCCAACCTACGCCGGGAAGGTAAAATTCCATCCAAACGTGGTTAAAGTCCGGTTCGAGGGGGATGTTGTGCTGTAGGGGGTGCGGCGGACATTTATAGCGCCCGACGGTACGACAGGCGATTCCGTTGAGTCGGGAGAGGGCGAGGAGTATCCCGAGATATTCGCCGCAGGAACCGACTCCGCGCGAGAGGGCAACATCGGGTGGATCGATGTAGGGTTTGATGCCGTAGGATAAGCGATCGTAGACGTAGTTGCGGATGCTGTACATTTGGCGCAGAAGGTTGGTTTCGCGGCGAATGGCTTCTTTGGCGGCACGGCGAATGGTTTCGGTTTCCATTGCTAAATCGTCGTCGTCGATGAGGTAGCGATCGCGGTATTCTTGAGAGAGTTCGGGTAAGTCCTCGACATCGCGCGGCCCGATTTGGTATTTAATGCCCCACATTTCGAGTACCGCTTTCCAACCAAAGATATAGCGTTCCTCGGATTTAAAAGGAGAGAATTTAAAAACGGCGATGCGCTGTCCGTCTTGGATTTCTTCGGTGAAGGGCAGTCCGACGGCTTCGACGCTGCGGATTTTTTGGCGGGGCGTTTCAGCGGGGAGGGCGATACGCCATTCTAAGTCCGGGAGTTCGAGGACTTCGAGGGGCGAAAGTTCTTCGACGTAGGACATTTCGACGAGATAGCCGTTGGAGAGGGCATAATTATTTTCGCGATCGTAACGATAATAGAGGGGATGAATGAAGGTGCGATCGCGGTATTGTAATTCGTAGTTGGGGTTAGCGTTGGGGTTGTCGCGAATGTAGGGTTCTTTGTAGGCGTAGGCGACGTAGAGAACCTCTTCTCCGGTTTCTGCGTCGGGATAAAAGGTTAAGCCGGTGGGATTTTCGATGGGCGTTAGTACGTTAAAGATAACATCCCCCGTGGCGCGATCGAGACAGTAGACGGTTTGCTCGATATCGTCGCACAACCACAGTTCCTCACCTTTAACCGTAATCCGTTCCATCCCGATTCCCGGCGCGTAGAAGCGGGTGATTTCCCGCGCGCTATCCCGAGAAAAGACGACGATATAACCCGCTTTTTGGCAGGTAACGTAAACGGTGGAGTCCCACACCGCTACGCCATTCGTCGCGTAAGAAAGACTGACAAAGCGTTTGGGCGAGAATTCGCCATCGAGGGGGCAGTAAAAGACGCTATCGTCCCGAGTAAACCATAGCGTATCGCCCGCGATCGCTAATCCCGTCGCCCCCACAAACTCCCGCCAAGACTTGGGGTTGACAATCGTCGTGTTTTCTGTATATGGATCGATTTGCAAGAGATAGCCGTTTAGCGAATCGAGCGCGTATAGAGAATTGTTATAGAAAGCAACTCCGTGCAGACTTGCCGCAGCAATCGGGCGCAGGGTTTTCAGACTAACTCGTTTATCAACAGCGGAAGGAGAATGCTCGGAAATCACGATCGCGTTTGAGATAGGGTAGTGGCATAATTACAATCACCAACTGTAGCACTCTCTGCCACTTCAATTTGTGTTCGCCAGTAACTTTAACTGAGAGTTTAGGCGAACGACGGGCGAACGGTCATTTTCCCCTACTTTTTTTCCCAATGATATCGGAAAAGCCACGATGCGATCGAGCCATCGATTAGCCTGAGTTCTCTCTCATCGAAATTATTCTCCTCAGTTCGCGCTCGCAAGACCCTCGATGCGGCTAAATTCCTTAACCTTATTCGTTACAAGGGTTAAACTGCAATTAATAACTTCCCGCTTTCACTTCAAATCATTCACGATGGCTAAAGATCGTTATCATTATAGAATGAAAAGTAGGGTGTGTTAGCGAAGCGTAACGCACCGTTATCCTGAAAATTCAGGAGAGTTAATTCTAGGCAAAGTTATCGTAAATTGGTATAAAAATAATTGTTTACAATATTCAATCGGAGGAAATTCTATCATGTAAGAAATGACAGAGAAGCTGAAAAAATATCAACAAATTGTGCAGCAATTATTGAGAAACTACGCAGAAGTGAAGCCTGCTTACGGTGAATTTGAAGTCGAGACTATTTTTGATACCGAGCGAAATCACTATCAAGTCGTACATCTCGGTTGGCAGAACAAACGTTGGGTGCATCATTGCCCAATGCACCTCGATATTCGCAATGAAAAAATCTGGATATTTTATAATTCAACAGAACACGATCTTGCAGCAGATTTAGTCGAGCTAGGCGTACCCAAGCATGATATAGTTTTGGGGTTTTATCCTTCTTTTATGAGAGAGATGAGTGACTACGCAGTAGGCTAGAAGTCAAATTATTTAACAATTATTCTCGCGCAACAAAATGCTCGAGTGCTAATGCTTCCGCTCTTTCGGAAAGTGCAGGTTGCTGCCTTAATTGAGCATATTTAGCAAGCTTAGTAGCTATAAAGTGCTTAAATCGTACTCATCTTGAACATTTTTGATTCGCAAACTAGCATTAAATTTTTTCTTGAATCTTGCTTGCAACTGTTGTATACTTGTAGTTTGTTTTGGAACGCGACTTGAGACAATAAAGCATAATTTTTTTATTGTCGTGGAATCGCTTGAAATAGCTGCAATGGTAGCTTCAATTTGCTTAACAGCGTGATAAACATCGTTACCTTTCAGTTCTATATATATTTCTACTTGTTTGGGAGAAACAAGTGCATAATCACACCGTAAAGTTGCATCGTCAGTAAAGATACAGCCATCAACTTTTACTGTTAATATCTTTTCACGCTTTGGATTCAAAAAACATATTTTGCATTTATTCTTACTTTTTGAGTCTTGTAATACAATTTTAGTATTTTTTGTGTACTGTTCGCATTGAGGAAAGCTTTTCATGAAAACTTTATGTAAAGTCAAGCAATTTATCAAACTCAATCGCCAGGTCGTCAGAAACAGAGTCAATGATCTGGGCATCAATCAACTTTGTTTCAGGACATATAATACTGCTTCCACTTCCGTCTATTAAAACGTAAGCTGATAAATGATCAACATTTAGTGATTTATAGCGCGGTACAATTTTTCCTAGACGCTCGTGTATACTTTCATCTTTTTCTTGGTACAAAAGACCAGCCTGAAGCAAATTATTAAAAGCGGTTAATACATAAGGACTGTGAGTTGTAATGAAAAATTGAAGTTTGTCGTTACGAGCATTAAAGACAGTCGATATTAACTCAACGATATTGCGCTGTGCTTTTGGAAATAAATGGGCTTCTGGTTCTTCAATATAAACGGTTCTACCAGGAGCCGATTCAACTAAGAAGATTAACGCAGGTAACATAATAGTCAGAGGTAAGATTTCCTGTTGACCGGAAGACGAGTTGGCAACGTTAATCCGTCTTCCGTCCTTACTCTCTAGAAAATCTTGACCCTTTACACGCAGATGCTTTCCGCATAAAGAACTTTCTATTAGACTGCTAATTTCTTCTTGAATATCTTTTCTTTCTTTCTTTTCTATGCTATTGCTAGTTTTTGATTCGATATATTTGATGTTTTCATAGATAGAGCCAAAATTCCTTAAAAAAGGATCGACAGCATTATTACTTGAAAGGAACGAAAAAATATTACTCTGAAGATTTGCAAAAAAAGAACGACCGGCAGGAATAAAAAGTTGGAGAAAAGCTGCTTCCTCGCCGATAGTGTTTGATAAGGAGGTTACTAATCGATCTCTTAAAAGTTGCTGTGTTCTAAAAAATACATCAAAGTCTCTATATTGAACTTCACTATCTTCTTTTATTTGTCTATTTAGCTTAAAGAATCTTCTCAAACTTGAAAGCTCTTTTTGGAAAAAGTCAGAATAGATAACACAAACTTTCTCTTTGTTGTGTGCATCTCTTTCAATTGCAATAAATACATCTTCAATTTCATATTTAATAGAGAAAACACCTTCCCCCCAAGACTCTGGCGGAAAAAACTCTTGAAAAACTCTAGCATAGTTAGAGTCTAAAGTTCGTTTTGTTTTTTCATTTTCGATGACAGATACGATTTCCCAAACAAAGCTTTTAAAATAAAACAAAAGCTTTGCACAAATACTTTTGCCACTCGCTTGAGGTCCAATCAGGATATTAACTCGCTTAACTTCAATTTTTAATTCTTTAATGCCAGCAAAGTTATTGATGGTGAGCTTTTCAGTCACGGGAGAGATAACCTAGTATATAAAATCAGTTTTTACGCAATCCTAACACTTAATCCTGCTTTTAACTGGCTCAGCACTGCAATCGTAAAACTGTTAAAAATTGTGGTACGGGTGTATAGAACAAAAAATTGAGTATAATTTCTGCTTTCGAGCAGGTCTACAACATCCTGAAACGAAGACTCTGACAATATCCTTAAGAACCCGCCGCCGCTCGGATTCTTGTACGACAATCCAAAGACTACCGAAAGAGGAGAGACTCCGATAGAACGCCGTATTGTCGGGACATAGCACTGCTATGCCCCCAACAGGGTTCGCCAGTAACGATCGCGCTGTCCAGCATTGCGCGATAATAAGCAATCCGAGGGTTAAAAGACTGCGAACGTTATATCCCACAACGTTCTTTATACCTTGCTACTTTAACAGACCGAGAACATGAACAGCCACACCTTCCCCCCCAAACAAGGTTTATACGATCCCCAATTCGAGCGCGACGCTTGCGGTGTCGGGTTCATCGTCCACATGAAAGGCCAGAAGTCGCACGATATCGTCGAACAAGCCCTAACCATTCTCCTCAATCTCGACCATCGGGGGGCGTGCGGTTGCGAACCGAATACCGGCGATGGCGCGGGTATCTTGATGCAGTTACCCGATAAGTTTATGCGAAAAGTGGCAGCAGCGGAAGGAATTACGCTCCCCGCGCCGGGAGAATACGGCGTAGGCGCAATTTACGCTTCCCCCGATGCTGAAGTTCGAGCTAAAGGACGCAAACGCTTTGAGGAAATGGTTGCCGAAGAAGGGCAAAAAGTCCTCGGTTGGCGCGACGTACCTACGGATAATTCTTCCCTCGGCGAGACGGCGAAAGCGAGCGAACCCTTTATGCAGCAAGTGTTTATCGCTCGCGCTGCGGGGTTGGACGAGTTAGCCTTCGAGCGCAAACTCTACATCATTCGCAAGCGTACCCATGCTGCGATTCGCCGCGAGCATAACGATACTTTTTGGTATGCGGCTAGTATTTCTTGCCGTACTTTAGTTTATAAGGGAATGCTGATGCCGGTGCAGGTGGGGAACTATTACCCCGAACTGCATGACTCCGATATGGAAAGTGCGCTGGCGCTGGTACACTCTCGCTTCAGTACCAATACTTTCCCCAGTTGGGAGCGATCGCACCCCTACCGCTACATCGCTCATAACGGCGAGTTTAACACCCTGCGCGGCAATATTAACTGGATGCACGCTCGGCAATCGCTGTTCGAGTCGGAACTGTTCGGCGACGACCTCAAAAAAGTTCGCAATACGATTAACCTCAAAGGGAGCGACTCTAGCATCTTCGATAATACCTTCGAGTTGCTCGTTATGGCAGGGCGATCGCTCCCCCATGCGATGATGATGATGATTCCCGAACCGTGGACGGCGCACGAGTCCATGAGTGACGAGAAAAAAGCCTTCTACGAATACCATTCCTGCTTGATGGAACCCTGGGATGGCCCAGCTTCCGTCGCCTTTACCGATGGTACGACGATTGGGGCCGTTCTCGATCGCAACGGTTTGCGCCCCTCCCGCTACTACGTCACCAAAGATGACTTGGTAATTATGGCTTCCGAAGCGGGCGTTCTCCCCATCGAACCCGAGCGCGTCGCCCGCAAAGGACGACTGCAACCGGGGCGGATGTTCCTCGTCGATATGCAAGAAGGACGCATTGTTGCCGACGAAGAACTGAAAAATAGCATCGTCACCGCCCATCCCTATCGTCAGTGGTTGAATGAGTATAAAGTCGAACTCGCTCAACTCAAAGATGCCCCTGTTTCCACTGAAGAGAAACTGCCCCTCATCCAACGGCAAACCGCCTTTGGTTACACCTTTGAGGAACTGCGGATTCTGCTGACTCCGATGGCGCGCGATGGCGTAGAAGCCGTCGGTTCGATGGGAACCGATACGCCCCTAGCAGTGCTGAGCGATCGCCCCAAATTATTGTACGATTACTTCCAGCAACTCTTCGCCCAAGTCACCAACCCGCCCATCGACTCCATCCGCGAAGAAATTATCACTTCCGCCCAAACCACTATCGGTTCAGAACGCAACCTCCTCGAACCGAAACCGGAAAGCTGCCACCTCATCTCCCTCGCCACGCCGATTCTCAGCGATGCAGAATTAGCGAAACTGGAAAACGTCTCGGAGGGGCAATTTAAGTCCGTCAAGCTGCCGATTCTGTTTAACCCCAAAGAAGGGGTAAAAGGCTTAGAAGCGGCAATGGAGGACATTTTTGCCGCAGCAGATCGCGCGATTGCAGAAGGGACGAACCTGATTATTTTAAGCGATCGCGGCATTAACTCCGATAACGCCCCCATCCCCGCCCTTCTCGCCGTCTCCGGACTGCACCACCACCTCATCCGCCAGGGAACTCGCACCCGCGTTGGACTCATCCTCGAATCCGGCGAACCCCGCGAAGTCCATCACATGGCTACTCTCATCGGCTATGGCTGCGGTGCGATTAATCCCTACCTCGCCTTCGAGACGATTGAAGATTTGATTGCTGAAGGTATTCTCAAAGACATCGACGTAAAAACCGCTTGCAAAAATTACATCAAAGCCGCTACTAAAGGCGTGGTCAAAGTTGCATCCAAGATCGGCATTTCTACCATCCAAAGCTATCGCGGCGGGCAAATTTTTGAAGCTATTGGTTTAAACGAATCTGTCATCGAAAAATACTTCACCTGGACGGCATCTCGCATTCAAGGAGCCGATTTAGACGTATTAGCACAAGAAGCGATTCTTCGTCACGCTCATGCTTTCCCGGATCGCCCCAGCAACGGTCATACCCTCGATGTCGGCGGCGATTACCAATGGCGAAAAGACGGTGAAGCGCATCTTTTTGCACCGGAAACGATTCATTCCTTGCAAAAAGCGGTGCGTACCGACGACTACGATACTTATAAAAAGTATGCCGCTTTAGTCAACGAACAAAACGAAAAATTCTTCACCCTGCGCGGCTTGTTGAAATTTAAACCGAGTCAAGCCATACCGATTGAAGAAGTCGAACCTGTTGAAGCGATTATGAAACGCTTTAAAACCGGGGCGATGAGTTACGGTTCGATTTCCAAAGAAGCGCACGAAAGTCTCGCGATCGCGATGAATCGTATCGGCGGAAAATCGAATACTGGCGAAGGCGGTGAAGACCCGGAACGCTATACTTGGACGAACGAAGAAGGCGATTCTAAAAATAGTGCGATTAAGCAAGTTGCCTCCGGACGTTTTGGCGTAACTAGCCTCTATCTTTCCCAAGCCAAAGAGTTACAGATTAAGATGGCACAAGGGGCGAAACCGGGTGAAGGCGGTCAACTTCCGGGTAAGAAGGTGTATCCTTGGATTGCAAAAGTGCGCCACTCCACCCCCGGAGTCGGTTTGATTTCGCCGCCGCCGCACCACGATATTTATTCGATTGAGGACTTGGCGGAGTTAATTCACGACTTAAAAAATGCCAATCGCAGCGCGCGGGTTAACGTGAAATTAGTCAGCGAAGTGGGAGTGGGAACCATTGCCGCTGGCGTAGCAAAAGCCCATGCTGATGTCGTGCTGATTTCCGGTTTCGATGGTGGAACGGGTGCATCGCCGCAAACTTCGATCAAACACGCCGGTTTGCCGTGGGAGTTGGGGTTAGCAGAAACGCATCAAACCTTGGTTTTAAATAACTTGCGATCGCGCATTGTAGTTGAAACCGACGGACAATTAAAAACCGGGCGCGATATTGCCATTGCCGCTTTGTTAGGGGCCGAAGAATTTGGCTTCTCCACCGCGCCCCTCGTCACCTTGGGCTGCATTATGATGCGCGTCTGTCATTTGAACACTTGTCCGGCGGGAATTGCCACCCAAAACCCCGAACTGCGGAAGAGTTTCATCGGCGATCCCCAACATACCGTGAATTTCATGCAATTCGTCGCGCAAGAATTGCGGGAAATTATGGCAAAATTAGGATTCCGGACGTTGAATGAGATGATAGGACGGACGGATCTGTTAGAAGCGAAGGACGCGATCGCGCACTGGAAAGCCAAAGGCATCGATCTTTCGCCGATTCTGCATCAACCCGAAGTTGCCCCCGAAGTCGGGCGTTACTGCCAAATCGCGCAGGATCACGGATTAGAGAAATCCCTCGATATGACGGTATTATTAGATCTGTGCAAAGGCGCGATCGAAAACGGCGAAGAAGTCGAAGCCACCCTGCCGATTAAAAATATCAACCGCGTCGTCGGTACGATTCTCGGCAACGAAATTACCAAACGCCACTGGAAAGGACTGCCCGAAGATACCGTTCGACTTACCTTCCAAGGAAGTGCCGGACAAAGCTTCGGTGCATTCGTCCCCCCAGGAGTCACCCTCAAACTCGAAGGCGATGCCAACGACTACTTCGGTAAAGGCTTATCGGGCGGCAAACTCATCATTTATCCCGCCGCAGAATCCAGCTTCGTTCCCGAAGACAATATCATCATCGGTAACGTCGCCTTCTACGGCGCAACCAGCGGCGAAGCCTATATCAACGGCATTGCCGGAGAACGCTTCTGCGTCCGCAACTCCGGCGTAAAAACCGTTGTTGAAGCCGTCGGCGATCATGGTTGTGAATACATGACGGGTGGTAAAGTCGTTATTATCGGCCCCACCGGACGCAACTTTGCTGCCGGGATGAGTGGCGGCGTAGCTTATATCCTCGACGAACAGGGCGATTTTGCGACGCGCTGCAACACACAGATGTCCGACATCGAAGCCCTCGACGAAGAGGACTTAGCCACGGTGCGCGAGATGATGGAGAAGCACAGCAAGTATACCAACAGTCCGAAAGCCGCGCGCTTGCTGGAAAACTGGGAGGAAACCGCGTCGAAGTTCGTGAAGGTAATGCCTCGCGATTACAAGCGCGTGTTGGAATGTTTGAAAGAAGCCGAAGCCTCCGGTTTGAGTGGGGATGATGCGCTTTCTGCGGCGTTTGAAGCCAACGCCCGCGACTTAGCTCGCATTGGGGGAAGTTAGAAGCGTTTGAATACAGTGGCGTGACACACCTAAAGATGTGGAATAGATTCTTGGAGTATGCTACGAAAATTAGTAATAGGCATCACTTCATATCTCCACCTTAATCATGTCACGCCATGATTGATTTTACTAATTAATACATTTAAAAGGAAGTCTTTGTGATTATAGAGAGTGTTAACATTGAAGGGTTTTGGGGTAATAAAAAAGTAGTTGCTAAATTCAATCAAGACGTAAGTATATTTATAGGTTTGAATGGTACTGGTAAATCAACTTTTGTCAATTTAATTGCTGCTACACTGTCTTTAGATTTAATTCAACTTAATAGTCTTCAGTTTGATTCTATAATAATTAAGTTAATTGATCGTAAAACTAAGCGAAGAAGGACAATCACGCTGACTAAGCAAAGGTCAGACGACAATCTAGGTTTCAACATCTATGAATATAAATTAGGCAATCGATTATATCGTCTAGCAGAACCCCGTATTTTCAAACGATCTCGAGTAGAACAATATCAACGTCTTCCCCCATACGCAAGAGAAGAGCAGTTCAAGCTTAAGCGAGAACTATCTAACTTAGTCGAAGTATCTCAGCTATCAGTATATAGACAAACATACGATGAAAGTTTGGAATACGATCCTCGTCAAAGAATTTCTGCTGTTGACGAGAGACTAAGGCAACTGTTCGAGAAATTTTCTAGATATCAATTAAAAATAGAAACAAGACTGAATGAAATATCTAAGAAATTTCAACAAGATGCAGTTTCATCTTTACTTTACAATGAAAAATTCGATAAATTCAATAGCAGATTTAATAAATTGAATGAAATCAATTTAGAGGATTTAAAAGATAAATTGTATCTTGCATTTCAAGAATTAGGAATTCAAGATAAAAACCAAGAGCTTGAAAACCACCTTAAAAAGATAGAAGAGGCAAGAGAGGGACTTAAAACTGCACTTCAGGCTGATGACGTACTTGCTTTACCTCTTATCTATCGAACCAACCACATTATTGATTCACTCAATCAATCAGAAAAAGAGAAAAATACTGTAATAGAGGATCGTCAGAATTTTTTTAAAACACTTCACACTTTCATGAAAAATAAAAACTTTTTATATGACAATAAAACTGGTGAACTGTTATTCAATATCGAGCGAGAAGGCTCTCAAAAATTTGCTTGGACGGCTTTATCGTCTGGAGAAAAACAATTACTTATTCAATTTCTTGAAGTTTTATTGCACGAGCAAAGAAGTGTCATTTTTATTGCTGATGAGCCAGAAATATCACTTCATGTAACTTGGCAAGAAAACTTATTAAAAGCTATACGGAAGCTTAATGAAAATGCTCAATTAATTATTGCAACGCATTCACCCGATATTGTTGCAGATTTTAGAGATAAAGTTTTAGATATGCAACAAATTTTGAATTAATGACTAGTCGCACAACATCTGGAATTAGAAATACTGACTTATTCTACAGAAAGCAGTATTTAGTTATAGTAGAAGGTGAAGATGATATTCCGTTTTGGGAAATGCTTTTCCCTAAGCAAATATCTAATTATGAGTGTAAGTTCAAACAGGTAGGTGGTAGTGAAATTAAAAAATATGTGGATGCAGTTTATACAGGAAATGCCAATTTTGCTGTAGCGCTTGACAGTGATTACAGATTATTTATGGAAAAAATCCACGACCATGTGCAGATAGTAGAAACTTTAGCTCACAGTATTGAAAACTTAATTATACAACCGATGATTTTACACGGAATAATTCGTATAGCGTCCCGTCAACATGAGTACGAGCTAAATAAGATTGAAGATTGGTTTAATCATTTTAATGAGGTGCTGTATGACTTGATGGTTGCAGACTATATGATTCAGAAGGAAGGCTTGGGAATCAAATGCTTAAGTAAGGATTGTCGTAGATTCTTAAAGAATCAGAAAACAAAAGAACCGATTTTTGATATCAGTAATATTAATAATTTTATAGAAAGCTTGAATCTAGACACAAAGAAACTCGACTTAATCAAAAAGGAGTTGAGAGACCATCTTACACATCGACATATCCAGGGTCACTTCTTGTTTAGTTCGTCTTTATATTTTGTGAACCACGAAATTCAGAAAATACGAGGTACTAAAGTAAAAAGATCAATTTCTAATGATGATTTCTTTACAATGTTGATCTTGGAATGTCAAAAATCTCTATCAGATTATACGGATTTACAAATCCTTCGTGAAAAAGCTAATCAAGCCGCTCAATATGTAGTTGAACTTATTTCAAAAGTTTAAGTAGTTGTAGGGTGGGCATTGCCCACCAACTCAAGGTTTTCGGATATTCAATAGTAATTATGCAGAATCCACAAAGCAGTATCCACCTATTTAAGTTTTGTAATTCCCACAGCAATTCTCTACCTTCTTATTTAAAATCCACATTAGTAGAGCTACAAGCTCTTGCTGGTGGGCATTGCCCACCCTACGAAATAGGATAATAATGATATAATTTAAATCAATTTTCTATTCAGATTAACGGTAATGCCTCAATATCGGCGCGCCCGTATTTCAGGTAGTGTTATTTTTATCACTTGCGTTACCTACCAGCGACAACCCATTTTTTCAACTGAAGAGAATATTCATCTTTTACGACACGCTATTGCTCAAACTCGACGAGAACGCCCATTTGAGATCGTAGGCGCAGTTATTCTACCCGACCATCTTCATTTTCTTTGGCAACTTCCACCCGATGATTGCGATTATTCCTCCCGCGTAGGGATATTCAAAGTTTTATTTACTCGCGCTTTGCGAGGTCAAGAACATCCTTCAAAAAATTTATCGTTATCCCGCCAGAAGCATCGAGAACGAGATGTCTGGCAACGTCGTTTTTGGGAACGCAGTCTCGACGAGCAACAAGATATAAATCACTATCTGGATTACATTCATTATAATCCTGTAAAACATCAACTTGCTAGTTGTCCTCATGCTTGGCAGTATTCAAGTTTTACTCGATATGTAGAGAAGGGATTGTATTCAGAATCCTGGGCTTGTCGATGTGAAACTCCACTATCTACCCTTCCTGATTTTTCTAAAATATCGGGTTTAGTAGGCGAATAAATTATATTGAAGTGAAGCTATTCGATGTAGTCGCACTAACGGTTGACCTCCCAGAATATAACCTACCAACTGACCTGCTGTAAGACTTGCCGAATTTGCTGCATAATAAAACTAGCTAGCAGAATCGCTCAATTTTTTGAGGTTTGATGATGGAAACGAAAACAATTACAATTCGCGTCGATGCTCGCGCCGCCCGAATTTTTGAAGCAGTATCTGAATCCCAGCGACGCAAGCTCGAAATCATCCTCAGTCTTAAGCTCAGTGAAGCAACTCGCTCGCCCGGGAGGTTAGAAGAGATTATGAGCGATATAAGCCAAAAGGCACAAGAACGAGGATTGACACCTGACATTTTGGATTCACTACTAAATGAGTCGTAAAGTCCGTTTTGTCTTTGATACCAATGTCATTATCAGTGCTTTACTGTTCGAGACTGGAAAACCAGCGAGAGCCTTCCAATACGCCCTGCAACAGGGTGAAATTTTATTATCTCTAGATTTGTTAGAAGAGTTGAATGAAGTCTTGGGACGAAAAAAATTCAAGCGTTACGTGACGGACGAGGAACGGGAAGCATTTATTGAAGCTTTAGTAGAGCGTGCTGTTTTGGTCGATTCCCTTATAGACATTCAAGCTTGCCGCGACCCTAAAGACGACAAAATTTTAGAGCTAGCAGTAAGCGGAGAAGCTGAATATATTATCAGTGGGGATAAAGATTTACTTGTACTCAATCCATTTCAGGAAATTGAGATCGTTACGGTAGAAGAGTTTTTACAACAAATTAAATCGAGTGGATAAAAAGGTAAAATATGCAAACTAAACTTCAAGAGCAGCCGACTTTTCAAACACCCTCTTTGAGGTTAATACCCACTCTCAATTAAGCTCGTATTATTTCCTAATATAGGACATAGCAGTGCTATGCCCTTACATGGCGGGTTTACTCAAAATTATTTGCGACTAGATCGAATTCACGCCTAAAAACCCGCCCCTACCTCATTTACAAGACAGTTTTTCTCTAAACTGTTGCTTTATCGCGCGTCTTTTCCTGACGATTTAAACCATTCAGAAACATCGGAACAAACTTTTCAACAAATGCTTGCGGATCTCGCTTCCAAGCACGTTGAGCAATGTTAATGCGCGTCTTTTGTAAGTCCGGCGAAAGCAAAGTTTGTGGCAAGCGTTCCATTAAATACTGCGGGCGTTCCCATAAGGGCAAGGTGTTGCTAATTTCGAGCAAATTATTCAACCGTCGCAGTTCTGCCCCTGCCATAATATCCATTCCCGCTTCGTAAGCCGCTTGTTCGATCGCAGCATACTTACGCTTAGCGTTCTCGACTTTGTGCTTATTTGTGAAACTCTTTTGGGCGATTTGTGCAAGCCAGCGATTGCCCCAACGAACGTGACCGGCTTCTTCAGGGAAAATCTTTTCAATTGTCTCCCGAATTTTAATATTTTCCTCAGTTTGTGGCGCTTCTTTCAGCGCTTGGATGTGGGCGGAGAAATATTCGCAACCGCGCTTTTCGGTAACGTTAATCGCAGCGAGGGCGGAAATAATACCGTCTTCTCGCTGTTGTTCGGTGGTAAAGCTATCTTGGTCGAGAAGTCGCTCGAATTCATCAATGTAAGACATTCCCGGCGGCGTATCGATATCAGCCCCGAGATCGACGAGGAGATCGGTAAGCCACATCGCGTGGCGCGCTTCGTCGGCGATATGGTGGGAGAGATCGCGGATCAGTTCTTTAGGTTTGCCGTTGAGTCGTTCGATCAGATCGGTGAGGTCTTTGCAGCTTCGTTGTTCGTTGTAACGGTAGCGGTTGAGGGTAATGAGATGGATTTCGCGATCGCGCACGACTTGTCTCATGATATCTCGCGCGCTCATGCCATTCGTTTTGCGGGGGTAGGCAACAGTCATCTTTAAAATATATCGTTTTGTGAATTTATATCTCAGATCGTAACGCAATTTTTGAAAGCAGAGCCACTATAGTTTCTTTTAGAAGCTACGAAGATCGCATGACAGCTAATTCACCGCAAATTCAACTCAGTTGGGACGATCCCGTAACCGGCGATCGCCGCGAACCGTCCCTCAGCCTCCCTATTGCCCTCGGGCGCGATTTCGCCCAAATGCCGCCTGAAATCGGCGGGCGACGGGTTTCTCGCATGATTCTCAATAGCCTCGAAGTCTCCCGCTATCACGCCCTCATCGATTGGCATAATGGCAGTTTTTGGATTACCGACCAGAACAGTCAAAACGGCACTTTTGTCAATGGGCAACGGCAAACTCGTATGGCACTGGCTTGGGGCGATGTTTTAACTATTGGTCCTTACCAAATTCAGGTGGCTTTAGGCGGGCGCAATTATACCGTCCCGCCCAGCAATTCCCAAATTACTTTTAATCCGGAAACGAATGCGCCCGATCCCCGTTTGCCGCCCAATCCGCCACCGCCCGGATCTTCACCCGATCGCTTTCCGCCACCAGCGTTTCAAAACCGGGAAGTCGCGGTGCAAGATTTGCACGCAACGGGATTAGAGGTAGACGAACGGGACTATGCTGCGATTGGGGGCGGTGTGGGGAGTTTTGTTTGGGTGGATTGCTTGCGAATTTTTGGGGTGGAACCGGAGCGGATCGTTGCTTTGGGGGTTGATGCTGATTGTTACAATCGATACAAGCAATTGTGCTTAAACTCGCAAATTCCCTTACACGAACGGCTGCGATCGAATTCCGATTCTTGTCCCGATAATATCTGGGGTTTTCCCAGTTATGCTTGGCGGGAGACCTGGAGCGAACTTAAGAGCGGTAATTTTAAGGAAGCATTGGGCTTACTGTGGCAGGTTTTCGGGGAACCGACGCTAGCGCAGACTTATACGCCGCGTGCGGGACGGGTTTTCGATTCGATCGCGCGGGAACAAGAACGCATCGGCTGGAAAGGTATTTTTCGATACGGGAGAGTACGCGCTATCCGCAAAACCACGGATGGGAGGTACGCGATCGCCTACTCGCGCACGACCACCGGAGGACGCGATCGCGCCTTCCTGATTGCCCGCTTCCTTCACCTCGCCACCGGCTACCCCGCGATCAAATTTCTCCCCGACTTACAAGCCTACCGCGAAAAAACCCAAGATTTTAAAACCGTTGTCAACGCCTACGAACCCCACGACGAAGTTTACCAACATCTCGAACAACACGGCGGCACGGTATTAATTCGCGGGCGGGGAATCGTCGCTTCGCGCATCATTCAACGCATCTACGAAGCGCGCGCGGTTAACCCTAAGATTCGCACCATTCATTTAATGCGATCGCCGAAACCAGAAGGACAAAAGTTCCGAAAAGCCAAACGCAAAGTTGAAAATCACTTTGAATTCCAGCCCTTCAACTGGCCCAAAGCCTGTTGGGGCGGCGAATTGCGTGCCGACCTCGAAGCCGCCAACCCCCAAGAACGCACCTCCCTCCTCGCCGACTGGGGCGGAACCACCACCGCCGATCGCAAAGATTGGCGCGTAATGATAGAATCCGGACTGCGAGAAGGCTGGTATCGAGCGGAATTCGGCGAAGTCGAGCGCGTCGAACGAGAAAATTCCTGCATCATCACCTACATCCACAATCGAAACTATACCGGAACTCTGCGCCTGGAAGCCGACTTCATTATTGACGCTACCGGCTTAGATGCCGATGTCACCGCCAGTCCCCTCCTCAACGATCTCGTCACTCATTACGAACTCTCTCGCAATCCCCTCAAACGGTTGAACGTCAGCAACGACTTTGAACTGGTAGAAATGCGCGCGCAACGGGGGGCAATGTACGCCGCCGGAGCGATTACCCTTGGCGGACCTTACGCCGCTGTAGACAGCTTCCTAGGGCTGCAATACGCCGCCCTTCGCAGCGTCTACCACCTTGCAACCCAGCGCGCGCCAAGTTTAAAAGCGCTCAATCCGTTTTCGTCTTGCGGACAATGGTGGAAGTGGGCAGCAGATCGAGCGCCGTAATACTTCACCCTTAGATTTCGGAGCGCGTGCAAAAGATGACTTCCCCTTATTTAGGTCGTCCTAGCCATGAATGGTTCAGCATCACTCAAACCCTCGTATCTAACCATCCCCTAGAGCCACAAGAAATCGTTGATACGGTTCTTTTTTGTTGGCAGTCGATTCTTGAGACAAAACTGGGGTCTCGAAACTTTCAAATCGGTAAGGATATTTTTCCCAAACCTCAAATTATGGGATTTTTCTTGCACGAATTGATTCCGTTAGAGCTTGAAGCCAAATATCCAGGTTTTTGGAGAGGAGAGCGCACTGCGTTTGACAAGGATATTGTTTATTTACCTGATGACTCGTTCTCAATTGAAGTGAAAACATCATCTGCTCCTAATCGTATTTATGGGAATAGAAGTTATGCCCAAGAAACCGGTAGAGATAAAAAGAGAAAATCTGGCTACTATCTTGCCATCAATTTTGAAAAATTCTCAATTTCTAGGATGCCTTCGATTCGACTGATTCGATTTGGGTGGATTGACTCAAGCGATTGGATTGCTCAGAAAGCAGCGACTGGGCAACAATCGCGACTTGCGGTAGAAGTGGAAAAATATAAGTTGTTAGAACTTTATAGGCAAAGCTAAAATAGACTTCCTTGGCAATAAAAACTTTGCCTTTCTTTTTGAAACTGTTTATATCTTTCAACAGCGAGTTCGCAATAATCTTTCCTGATTTCAAAACCCAATGACAATCGACCCAAGCCGACAGAAGCTATTGCAGTGGAGCCGGAACCCAAAAATGGATCCATGACAATTTCAATTGGATTTGAAGATGCTTTCACCACTCTCTCAACTACCCCCAAAGGAAATTGAGCGGGATGCTTAGTTCTCTCCTTTGAACTTCGCTTTTCGCCGGTGGTAACTTTGGGAAAATCCCAAACATCAGACGGATTTTTACCTAAAGGATTGCAGCGGTATTTACCATTCTTTTTTTGATTTGGATACTTAACATTTGTATCTCGAATCTCATCTAGATTAAACGTATAGTTTTGCGAATCTTTAACATAAAATAACCATTTTTCATTGCGCGGACTTAAACGATATTTTGTCGAAACTCCTGCTCCATATTTCCAGACAATTTCTTGCAGTAAGTAAAACGGCGATTTATCCCATAAAAGATAAGTTATGGGTACGCAAAGACCTTTTTTAGGAACTTCTTGATAACCGACATTCAACCAAAACGAACCCTTTGGTTGTGTGACTTCGTGAATGAGTTTCATCCATTGAGTACACCAGTTAATATATTCATCGACTGACATTTGATTTTCATATTCTTTACCAATATTGTAGGGGGGCGATGTAATTGTCAAATCTACACTGATTCCGGAACGAGATAATTGCTTTAGGTAAGGAATCAGATCTCCTTGATAAAGGATAAAACCTGAATCCGCATAAAACGGCTTGCCTAAATGAACTGTTATTTTTTCTAAAATAGATTTGTATTGAGAGTTTATCCGCTCTTCTGTAGCTTCATCAAAAGGTTGAAGTAATGCAGAAGGAGCGACTTTCGTGGATTGATGTGGATCTATCCCTTCCAAGACATAAACATTATGCTCTTCACTGGCAATCTTCCTTGAATCATTTTCTGTTTCTGTTCTCGAAATTTTAGCCATTTTTGGAGTTTAATGAATAGACTAATACAAGATTACCAAAAGATTAGTATAACTTTAAAAAATTGGTATTAAAGCGCTCGACTGCGTTGGGGAGGCCAATAAATTTTATAGGCTCGACCGACGATCGCGCGATCGCTTAAGTACCCCCAAACGTGGGAGTCAATACTTTCGTTACGATTGTCGCCGAGGACAAAGTAAGCGTTGGCAGGAATCGGAGGCGGATCGATTTCGTAGCCCGGAGGTGCGGCGAGGTAAGGTTCTTTAAGGGGTTGTCCGTTAATGTAAACTCGCCACTCCGAAACGCTCGGATCTTCTCCCGGCAAACCGATGACGCGCTTAATGAAATAAATCTGTTTGCGTTTATTGCGGCGTTCTTCGGGTTTGAGGGCGACATCGGGCGCGCGGAAAACGACGATATCGCCGCGCTGGGGACGGTAGGCGGGATCTCGCCGCACGAAAACGAAGTCGCCGATTTGTAGTGTGGGGTTCATCGAACCGCTAGGAATCTCGAAGCGATCGATCGTGCGGTTAAACCAGTAAGGCGATAAGATAAAGAGCGTTCCAAAACAGAAGAAAAGGCTGGCAATGCCCGCAGCAATTGAGGTTGAGGGAAAGCGCTGGCGCTGGGGAAAGGTAATGTAAGCATGGTAGCTGGAAAGGGCTGCGATCGCGGGCAGCGCTAACATTACCCCAGGAACCAATTGACCGATTTGAGAACAAGCGATTGTTAAACCCAGGAAAATACCGCCTACAATCGCTTTTTGCTGATAAAACTGCCCTAATCCCGGTAAAATCCGAGAGATAAAGAGGGCAAACCAAGGATTTTTTTGAGTTCTGGGAATCTTTTCCCCGGTTGGTGAAGGTTGATGTTGGTAGATGCGGTGAAAAGCGTCATATAAATTTGCAATATATAAGACTGCACTGGCAATCAGACAGACTAAAGCCGTTGCCGTACTGCCATCGGGAGCAAAAATGGAGTAAAACGCGATCGCGAGCAAACTGAACTGCCCCAGAAGCCAAAGGCAGGCAAATAAAGGATAACCGGCGTAAAATTGTCCCAATCCCGGGAAAAATAAAGAGAGATTGACCGCAAGCCACGGGTCTCGAACGGGAGGAGTTTTCAAGGTAAGATCGGAAAAATTAAAGATTGTAAATGTTGTCTAATAAACAACAGAGATAGACCCTAGGACAATGCCTTTCCTCTCATCTTGACCAATTGATGTTGGTATGACAAGATGAGGCAGCATTCAAACCTAAATTTTTCCACCCTAAGATTCACTCAAATTGCTATGTCCGTTCAGTTTCAAAACTATTCCCTAAAAAAGGCAGCCCGCTTCGCTGGTGTAATTGGAGTCGGATTGACGCTGGCGGCTCCAGCCTTAGCTGAAGACAGCCTCTACGCTCAAGCCCCCGCCCCCGCATCTAGACCGGCAGGCGTAACGCTGACCCCCGAGCAGCAACGCATCTTTAAAGACTATACACCGCCCGAAACCGAGACTTACACTCCCGATTATCGGCTCGTCGAGCTTAAAGATGTTAAGCCCTATCTTTGCTCGAATAATTCAACCCCTGACTGCGGCTTTAAAGCGCCGACACCAGCCACCGATCGCAAAACTGTTGTTCCCAGCTATGGCGTAAACGATAAAGAGCGCGACCCCGGCAGTATGGTGTGCCTCAACAGCAACAACCCGCTTTGTGAAAACCCCCTAAACTACGGCCGCGAGTTTCCTTTTGATACGGCGGATAATTTTAAAGCCCGGACGCGCTCCTTATGGGCGGATCTAGATGAAGCCCTGGCTCGCCGTCGCTCCGCTCCTCCGATGGCGGCTCCGACACCCCGCGAACCCGCACCTGTTTTCACCCCCGCTCCGCAACCGGCTCCCGTGCGCGGACTCTGGTAAGAAGTCTAACTTAATAGCCCATACCCTTATGCCTCCTTTTAGTTCTTCTGTACTAAAAGGAGGCTTTGTTTCTCAAAGCCATTAATTGCTATAAACGTTGTCTATTGTCAATTATCAAATGCTTGAATAGCACTGACTTAAAGCTGGTGGGCGCTGCCCACCCTACGAAATATCTAAAAGGAGGCTTGGTTTATAAGAGCCGTTAATTGATACGAACGTTGTCCATTATCCATTGTCAATTATCAATTCTCAAAAGATTTCTTGCCATTCTGTCTCCGATAGCGGCTCGATTGCGAAATCTACAGCAAAACAATGGCGAGCGGCTTCGGTTAGGGCTTCGAGAATGACGGGAACAGGAATGGCGCTGCTGTCTCCCCAGATTGGCGCGCTAGCAGTGTCTCCAAAAACCTGTTGATATAAGCTCGATGGGCTTGACAAAATCATGGAACCGTGCTGCAATATCGTTCGATCGCGCCGCAATTGAGCGCTGCCGATCGCTTTTTGCCCTTGCGCCGTCACTAAATCCGCTGCGGTAGCGGTACTAAAACAACCGGGTTGCCCGATATAACCGCGTTCGGCGTGTCCGTAGTGCAGTTCGATACCGAGGGAACGCCAGCCTTGGATTAAAAATTCGCAGAGGGTTTCGTAAGTGCGATCGCGCGACTCGCCCATTTCGGAGGTGACAATCGCGTAGCACAAATCGCCCTGATGCAGTACCGCCCTGCCTCCCGTCGGACGGCGAACCAGATCGATAGGTTTTCCGTGGCAAGTCAGCGATCGCCAAGATTCGGGAAATCGCCGTTGGTGGTAGCCTAGGGAAATCGCCGCCGGTTCCCAGGTATAAAATCTGATTGTCGGGGGCATTTCGCCGCGACAGTATCGATCGAAAATCCAGCGATCGATCGCCATTTGTACTGCCCCGCTTGCTTCGATAAACGGGATTAAGCGCCAGATGGGGGAGTGCGAGGAGAATGTCGGCACGGCTATTTTTCCGGAGTGCGATCGCGACAAAAACAGGACAGGGAATTTTTCAATGTTTTCAATCCCTTCATCCGATTCATTGGTACTCATGCGGAGTATAACAAAGTTGATGTAGAAACAATCTAGCCGGAAGTAAAGAGATGGAGTTGCGACCTATTAGAAGTGAAGCTGACTATCAGCAAGCATTGCAGGAAATTGAGATGCTATTTGATGCCGCTTCCAATACCCCAGAATTCGATCGACTTGAGATTCTTAGCACGCTCATTGACGCTTACGAAAAAGTTCACTGCCCGATCCGATCGAAGCGATTCAATGAATTGCCAATCCAAGATATCTCACCCACCTCACGAGCCTCTATCTCCCAGGATCTACGGAACAAACCCAGCTAAAATAGAGACAGATTGACTCTTAAAGCGTCAGGTTTAGCCCTCGCCCATCCGCATCGCCGAGCCAACCCTTCTATCTGTCTCTAACCCGAAGATGGTGCAATTTCATATTCAGTCTGACAGCGATATTCCCGCTTCCAAGCAACTGTTCGACCAAATTCAGTTCGCGATCGCGTCTCGGCAATATCCCCCCGGTCATCGTCTCCCCAGTACCCGCCAACTGGCGATGATTACCGGACTTCACCGCAACACGATTAGTAAAGTTTACCGCCAACTCGAAGAAACCGGCCTCGTTGAATCCCAAGCCGGTTCCGGTATTTACGTCAAAGCCCAAGGACACGAAGGCGGAACTCGCCGCAGTTCTCCCATCCTCGACCAATATCCCGAAGCCTACAAACTCGTCCAAAATAGCCTCGATGCGCTGCTCGGACAAGGCTGTTCTCTCTCTCAAGCCCGGGAACTCTTTCTTTCGGAAATTGACTGGCGTTTGCGCTGTAGCGCGCGCGTTCTCGTCACCGTTCCCTCGCGAGATTTGGGCGCGGGCGAATTAATGGTTCAAGAAATCGAACAAGCGCTGAAAATTCCCGTTCAACTCGTGCCGATGGAAGAATTAGGGCGAGTTCTCGACCAAACGCTTTCGGGAACGGTTGTCACCAGTCGCTATTTTATCGGTCAAGCGGAAGCCCTAGCTGCCCCGAAATCCGTGCGAGTGATTCCCGTCGATATTTACGATTACGCCAAAGAAATTCAAATTATCGGGACTTTGGCGAAAGGCAGTTGCATTGGTTTGGTCAGTTTGAGCGCGGGAATTCTGGGCGTGGCGGAAATTATCGTTCACAGTCTGCGCGGAGACGATATCCTGGTGATGGCGGCGCAGGTAGACGACACATACAAACTCAATGCGTTAGTTCGCAGCGCCCAAACGATTGTCAGCGATAAAGCCAGTTACGCGCGCGTGAAAGCGGCAATCCTTGCGGCTCGCGATGATTTGATTCGCCACCCAGAACTGATTTGCAGCGAAAATTATATTGGGGAAAAATCGATTAATTTGCTCAAGCGCGAGTTGGGGTTGGGTTAAATCGGCGTTTAAGTTCCCTCTCGCACTGAATTTTCGAGCATCCCAATACCTTCTATTTCGATGCGCACGCGATCGCCTTTTTCGAGCGGACCGATTCCTTCTGGCGTTCCGGTTAAAATCAAATCTCCGGGCAGCAGCGTCATCACTTGGGAGATGTAGGAGACGAGAAACTCCGGCGAAAAAACCATCTCGCCGATCGAGGCTGACTGACGCGGTTTGGGTTCGTCGTTGACAAACGTCTGTAACCTCGCTGCCGCGCTCAATTCGCGTACAATCCAGGGGCCTAACGGGCAAAAGGTATCGAAACCTTTGCCGCGCGTCCATTGGCTGTCCTTACGCTGCAAATCGCGGGCGGTGACATCGTTGGCGATGGTATAGCCCCAGATTTTATTTTGGGCTTCTTCGGGGGTACAATGGCGGGCGCGATCGCCAATCGTTATTGCTAATTCGCCTTCGTAATCCACGCGCTGCGACTGAGAGGGATATTCAATCGCTTGCCCGTCGGCGATAATCGTCGTCGGCGGTTTGAGAAATAATAGGGGTTCTTCAGGAACGGGCGTTCCCATCTCAGCGGCGTGGTTGGCATAGTTTTTGCCCACGGCAATAATTTTTGAGGGCGCGCAAGGTGCTAAAAGCTGGTAATCCTCGCCCCCTAAAATTTCCTTCGTCGGTTGTCCTCCCAGCCAAGGCGGAGCGTCGAGGACTTGAACCGCGCGATCGAGTTGTAGCAATCCGTAATAGATTTGCCCTTTGAGGGTTTTGACCCGGACGTAGCGTTGCGCCATAAATCAAAAAAAAATCGAGTATGAGTTGCCAATCGAGTTGAATTGATGCTCGCAAGAGAGATTAGCCTTTAAAAAATGCGACAATGGATAAGTCGTAGTAAGATTGTAAATCCTTGCTTCCGATCTGTTTAGCTCGGGCTGTTGAAGTTTTTGCCCGTCCGACTAACTGGCTCGGAAGCCATTTTGTCCGTAAGGAGACTGCTAACCATGAACCGAAATTATGAAATGATGTACGTGCTGCGCCCCGATTTGTCGGAGGAGCAGTTGAATGCAGCGGTGGGTAAGTATCGCAACTTTTTAACCGAACGCGGCGCAACTGATGTAAACGTTCAAGTACGGGCGCGGCGACGCTTGGCTTACGAAATTCAGCGCTTTCAAGAAGGGGTCTACGTTCAAATGAACTACAAAGCCGATGGCAAACAAGTCGCACCTTTGGAACGGGCGATGCGACTGAGCGATGAAGTGTTGCGCTATTTGACAATTCGCCAAAAAGATGATAGTGCGAACGCTACGGCAGCAGTGGCAGCCCAGCCCGAACCCGAAAGCGAACCCGTAGAAGTCGAAGCTTAATTTGCTTAATCTTTTGAGGTCAATGTAATCTGGCAAGTTCCGAGTTAGGACGGGTCAGATTACATGAGTTTTTATCGCGATGGTTATTCCCGGACATTCAGTAATTTTCGGAGTCGCGGATTTTGGAGCGCGCGATCGCTAAAATTGCTAAAATGTCTTAGCAATTGAGTAAGAAAGCAGGAATTTCTGGCATCATTCCTCAGAAGGATAAAGAGAATTGACGCATTGAGGCGAAATGAGACCTTAGCGGGAGGAAATGAAAGGACGCGATCGCTACGATATTTTGTTAAGAACTTAACTTATACTCAATAGTAAAAGATTGGAGGGAAAATTCATGAATGCTTTCATCTCGCGCTTAAAACGCATTCGTTTCGGACAAATTTTAGGAGTTGTAGTAGCAGGTTGTTTGCTGTTAGTCAGTACCGCTTGTGCGGGTGGCGCGCAGGCGCAGCCCTCCTCTGGTGCAGAGGGTGGCTCATTAACCAGCACTCCCGACGTTAACAATCCCGCTAAGGCTTACGACGTTAGAGAAGGAACGCCTGAAAAAGGAATGAATCGTTATAGTGATGTCGATCCCCGGCAAGGAGAAGCCGGTGCAGCAGCGGAATCCAAAGCTTTAATTGATAGCTCGAAACGTAACTTAACTCGCAGTGGCAATGTCGTTGAAAATGTTAAAGAAGCGACTAAAGGAACGGGTAATATAACGAAAGAGGCGCAAGAAGCCGCAGTAGAATCGGCTAGCAAATTATCTCGCGAAACTAAAAAACTCGTGAATGAAGCTCCCGACCGTACCGCTGCTCAGGCTCAAAAAGTCAAAGAAAATATTTACGAAGCCAGAGAGCAAGCCCAAGAAGCAGCCGAAAAAACGGTTGACTAGAATTCTAAGTTAGATGCCTAAAAATTAGGGAATTCTCTTCTAGGAATCCATTTTTAAACCGACACGATCGGGTTTGAAAATGGGTTTCTTGTTTTTGCTTTTCCCTTTCACCCTTCCCCGGCTTTAATTTCTTCCAACCGAGCTACAAAATCTTGATGCTCCGGCGAACTCAATCCTTGCTGAAGCACCGCTAAAACCTGTTGCATTTCCCCCGCTAACAAGGCAGTAGCATCTAACCGCAATCCCGGAAAAAACGGGCTTTCTAAAACACCTGAAGAATTGGGTTGTTGCAAGCGATACTGCCCTTCTTCGAGGAGATGCCAACGAAATTCTCGCTCTTGAACCACCCAAACCAGATATTCTCGCACGCCATTGCGCCGGTAGACTTGTAGCTTATGGTGGAGGTCGTAAGAAGCAGAACTCCCCGCAATTTCAACAATCAGTTCCGGCGCACCTTCGATGTAATCGTCTTCGCTAACCCGCGACTGTCCGCCGCAGGATTCTTCAATGCGCAGCAAAGCATCGGGTTGGGGTTCGTTGTCCAAGTCCAAGCGAACGGTGGTGTTGTCGAGAACCATCACGCCGGGAGTGGAAAATTCATAGGTCATCAGCCAGCCCATAATTAAACTATGGGGACGACCGTGGTGTATCGCTCGAACTGCTGCTGCTGCCATATAAACTTGTCCTTCAATAAGTTCTGCTTTTTGATGCTCGGGCATGAGTTGGTAACGACGCTCGAACTCCGCGCGCGTTAAAACATCGCCATTCTCAAAAGCTGGGATTAAGATTTGGGTAGCATTCACGAGACGTATCCTCCCGAACTGAAAGGTTGAGTTTTAACGGTCTTATAGCCAGTGTATAGCGTTAAACACTTAGGATAACCTAAATAAGGTAGTGCGCCCTACGGCGGCTTCCCCAGATTTCTCTGTTTCTAGGAGATAAGTGTATTTAATATGGCAGAACTCAAACTTCGCTCGACTTCTCCCGCTCTGCTTCGACAAATTATTGAAAGCGCTCTTGCCGAGCGGCTACAAAGTCTTGAAACTGGACTCAAACGAACTCAAGAACGCCTTCAAGAATTCGAGGAACGGTATCAACTCTCGACCGCAGAATTTATTCAACGCTTCAACAATGATGAATTTGCTCATAGTTTTGAGTTTGATGAATGGGTTGGAGAGTCTCGAATGTTACGCCATTTACAAGAGAAGAAGCAAGCTATCGAGGGGGTTGAATTTGTTAATTGAGGTCTATTTTTAACAAATTCAAGACATCATCGATAGTTGTGCGTTTATTAAAACTTTTAAGCTTGACTGTGAAAAAAGGGGCATTTATGAAGGGTTTATCCGAGGTCAGATTTACTTTAAGCAAAATTCTTTGTTGCATCTGAGAGAATTTGTCTATGTTGAAGTCGAGATCGATCGCAAAATGTATAGTTATCAGTATATATAGCGTTTTTCACGTGAGTGAGGTACAGTAACAGCAATGTGTAAACCAGTTACGAAAATCCTGCTCAGTCACTTGAGCATAAGCTTGAGCTAGTGCTTC